>CALZLQ010000013.1 GCA_945788385.1 uncultured Prevotellaceae bacterium | reverse complement strand
GCCCGACCCCTACGTCCCGAACGTAGTGCGCTACCAACTGCGCTACTATCCGATAATGCAGTGCAAAGTTACGAAATTAAAATTTATAATCGAAGGGTTTTGTGAAATAATTATGGGTAATCACGCCAAAAAGCATGAAAAAATAGGTATTAGAATGAAAATGACACATAATTTGAAAAATAATTGGTGAAATGTTTGGTCAGAATAAAAAAAAGTTATACCTTTGCACTCGGAAAAAGGAACAACACATGGTGCCATAGCTCAGTTGGTAGAGCAAAGGACTGAAAATCCTTGTGTCCCCGGTTCGATTCCTGGTGGCACCACGAGTGGTGGTGGATGCATAAATTTCTACTTAGGTAGGGTTTATGCATCTTTTTTTTGCATATATATTACATTTTGATACTATAATGTATTCATAAATACCATTTTTTTGCGTAACTTTGCAACTGATTAGCATAAATATCCAAAAGAATAGAGACATTTGAAGTTTTTTAATGGAAAGGCAAGATAAAGAGGCACGTCTGCGAGTGATACAGATGATAGTGGGGAATTTTCCTATTGAGAACCAGGAGGATTTGGCCATTGAGTTGGACAAGGCAGGTTTTTCTACGACTCAGACAATGCTGAGCAGGGATCTCAAACAGCTGCGTATCTCGAAGATTCGCACACGTTCGGGTAAGTCTGTCTATGCATTGCCAGGAGCTGTGCAATATGACCCGGTAAAGACGAGAGAAGAACTGAATGCCACAAAATGGTCATTACAGTTCAGTGGCAACTCAATGGTGATGCATACTCCGCCAGGTCATGCATCTATCTCCGCATATGAGATAGATGCCCAGAAGATACCAAATATCTTGGGTACAGTGGCAGGAGAAGATACAGTCATAGCTGTTATGACAGAGGATGCGGATAAAGAGGCTATCAGACACACCTTGTATGAAATGTTTCCATCGTTGAATAAAGTAGAATTGTCTAAAAGATGACACACGATAATGATATAAGAATAATAGTGGCAGATGCTTCTCACGAGAAATATGTTGATGAGATACTTCAGACTATTCGTGAAGCAGCGCGAAAGCGTGGTACAGGTATTGCAGAGCGTACTCATGAATACGTTGCTACAAAGATGAAGGAGTCCAAAGCCGTATTGGCTCTTGACGGAGACAAGTTTGTAGGCTTCAGCTATATTGAAACATGGGGCAACAAGCACTATGTCACGACGAGCGGACTGATAGTACACCCGGACTACCAGGGCATGGGAGTCGCAAAACGTATCAAGGATTACACTTTCACCTTAGCGCGAGTGCGTTGGCCTCATGCCAAGATTTTCTCACTCACCAGTGGAGATGCAGTAATGAAGATGAACACAGCTCTTGGCTATGTACCGGTAAGTTTCAACCAGTTGACAGACGACGAAGCATTTTGGCACGGCTGTAAAGGATGTATTAATCACGATATATTAGAGTTGAAACAACGAAAGTTCTGCGTATGCACGGGCATGCTTTGGGATCCCGAAAAACACCATGGAGAGCCCACCAGCCTTGAAGTAATAAAAGACGTGATGCGTACACTCGTGTTGCGTGGGGTAGAGTGACAAGGATTTAACATCATGTAAACACCCGTTAAATACCCATTAAAAATCAGTTAAACAGTAAAACATAATATAGCAATGTCAGAAAAGAAAAAAGTCGTAGTCGCATTCAGTGGCGGATTGGACACCAGCTACACAGTGATGTACCTGGCAAAAGAGAAAGGTTATGAAGTATACGCAGCATGTGCAAATACAGGAGGTTTCAGTGCTGAGCAGCTCAAGACAAATGAAGAGAATGCCTATAAACTTGGAGCCACAAAATACGTCACACTCGATGTAACACAAGAGTACTACGAGAAGTCACTTAAATACATGGTATACGGCAATGTGTTGCGCAACAACTGCTACCCCATATCTGTCAGCAGCGAGCGCATCTTCCAAGCCCTTGCAATAGCCCGTTATGCCAATGAGATAGGAGCCAGCGCAATAGCCCACGGTTCAACAGGAGCAGGCAATGACCAGATACGTTTTGACATGACATTCCTCGTGATGTGTCCGGGAGTAGAGATTATTACTTTGACTCGTGATGGCAATCTCTCACGTCAGGAGGAAGTGGATTACCTCAACGCAAATGGTTTTTCAGCAGATTTTACCAAACTTAAGTATTCATATAACGTAGGTATCTGGGGCACCAGCATCTGCGGAGGAGAAATACTTGATTCAACACAGGGTCTGCCCGAGAGCGCATACCTGAAACACCCCACCAAACAAGGCCCAGAGACCCTGAAACTTGGATTTGAAAAAGGCGAGTTGGTAAGCGTAAACGGGAAGCACTACGAAGACAAGATAGCGGCAATACAAGCAGTAGAAGAGATAGGAGCCGCATACGGCATAGGTAGAGACTGCCACGTAGGAGATACAATTATAGGCATCAAGGGCCGGGTAGGCTTTGAAGCAGCAGCTCCAATGTTGATAATCGGAGCACACCGATTCTTGGAGAAATACACCCTGAGCAAATGGCAACAATACTGGAAAGACCAAGTCAGCAACTGGTACGGTATGTTCCTACACGAAAGCCAGTATCTTGAGCCAGTTATGCCAGACATAGAGGCCATGCTTACATCAAGCCAGCGCAATGTGACAGGCGTAGTAGAGCTCGAGCTGCGTCCGCTGATGTTCCAGACGGTCGGAGTAGACTCACCCAACGACCTCGTCAAGAACAAACTCGGAGAATATGGTGAGACAGCCAAGGCATGGTCAAGCGACGACGCCAAGGGCTTCATAAAGGTATCATCAACAGCACTACGTGCATATTACTTGGCACACCCAGATGAACAACGATAACAAAACTCAAGAGAAGAAAGTACGAGTTGGAATCTTGGGCGCAGCAGGATATACAGGAGGCGAACTCATACGCCTCCTGCTCAATCACCCCAACGCAGAAATAGTCTTTGCCAACTCAGAGAGCAATGCAGGTAACAAAATCTGCGAAGTCCACGAAGGACTGACAGGAGAGACAGAGATGGAGTTTACCTCAGCAATGCCATGGGACGAAGTCGACGTCGTATATTTCTGTTTCGGACACGGCAAGAGCCAGCAGTTCCTTCAAGAACACCCCATACCAGAGCGCGTCAGAATAATAGACCTTGCACAAGACTTCCGCATCAAAGGAAATCACGACTACATCTACGGACTACCAGAGACACATAGAGATGCAACCATAGGAGCCAGGCACGTAGCCAACCCAGGCTGCTTTGCAACATGTATCCAGCTCGCCCTGCTCCCAGCTGTAAAAGCAGGTATCATAAGCGGAGACATTCACGTTAATGGCATCACAGGCAGTACAGGAGCAGGTCAGAAGCCAGGGGCTACAACCCACTATTCTTGGCGAAACGACAATATCTCCGTATATAAAACCTTCAAACACCAACACCTTCTGGAGATAAACCAGACGATACAAGAACTCCAGCCAGGCTATGAAGGCAGAGTACTCTTCATACCCCAGCGCGGTTGCTTCGCACGAGGTATCTTCGTCACAGCCTACGCCAAGAGCGATGTCACCCTTGAAGAAGCGCAACAAATCTACGCCGACTACTATCGTGAAGCAAGTTTCACCCATTTCGTGACGAAGAGCCCCGATATGAAGCAAGTCGTCAACACCAACAAAGCCATAGTCTATGTAGAGAAGCACGAAGACCAGCTATTGATGATATCATGTATAGATAACCTACTGAAAGGTGCAGTCGGGCAAGCCGTCCAAAACATGAATATAATGTTTGGCTTAGACGAAAAGTCAGGACTAAAGCTAAAAGCAAGCGCATTTTAGAAAAACAACAAGCGATATGAACCTATTTGACGTATATCCATTATTTGACATAGAAATACAACGCGGTCAAGGTAGCCGCGTCTGGGACAGCAAAGGCCAGGAGTATCTCGACCTCTATGGAGGCCATGCCGTAATCAGCATAGGCCATGCCCACCCACATTATGTCAAAGCCATTTCAGAGCAAGTGGCACGCTTAGGCTTTTACAGCAACTCCGTGCAAAACCCACTGCAAAAAGAATTTGCACACCGTTTAGGCAAAGCCACAGGTTACGAAGACTACCAACTGTTTCTTATCAACTCAGGAGCAGAAGCCAACGAGAATGCCATGAAGCTCGCCAGCTTCTACAACGGCCGCACCCGCATACTTTCAATAGAAAAAGCGTTTCACGGACGCACCTCCCTCGCAGTAGAAGCTACAGCCAATCCCAAGATTATAGCCCCAATCAATGCCAACGGGCATGTCACATACCTGCCCATCAACGACATCGAAGCGTGGAAGAAGGAGATAGAAAAAGGAGACGTATGCGCATGTATGATAGAGTGTATACAAGGAGTGGGCGGTATACGCATGGTGCAGGCAGACTTCCTCCAGCAGTTGAGCAAGATTTGTGCAGAGCAAGACACCGTTCTCATCTGCGACGAGATACAATGTGGCTACGGACGTTCAGGCAAGTTCTTCGCACACCAATGGCTCGGGGTAAAGCCAGACATCATCACGGTTGCCAAGGGCATCTGCAACGGATACCCCATGGGCGGAGTGCTCATCTCGCCCAAGTTCACCCCCGTATACGGACAATTAGGCACAACCTTTGGAGGCAATCATCTCGGTTGTGCAGGAGCACTCGCAGTACTCGACATCATAGAGCAAGAGCGACTCATCGACAACGCACATAACGTAGGCACATACATCATCGATACTCTCATCAACGAGAAAGCCCAAGGTCGCCTGCCCCACGTTGTCGACATACGAGGTCGCGGACTCATGATAGGCATCGAACTCGATATTCCATACAAAGAGCCCCGTACGAGCCTTATCAACCAAGAACACATTTTTACAGGCTGCTCAGGTACCAACGTGATACGGCTGCTGCCACCACTGTGTATCACCAAAGAAGATGCAGACACCTTCATCCAAGCACTCAAAAACGTACTCGTATGAAAATCGCAGTCATAGGCACCGGCAATATGGGAGGAGCCTTGGTCAAAGGCTGGTGTAAGTCAGGCATAGCCCCCGACCTAACCATTACAGCCCACACCCAAAAGACCCTCGACAGCATCACGAACCAGTACCCCAAAGTGTCAGCGACCCTTGACAATGTTCGGGCAGTACAGGCCGCAGACACCATTATCCTCGCAGTCAAACCCTGGATGATACAACAAGTCATCGAAGAGATAACCCCCGCGCTTCAAGGCAAGACACTCATCTCTGTAGCTGCAGGAGCAAGACATCCGCGCATTGACATCTACGCCATGCCAAACATAGCCGCGGAGTACAACCAAAGCATGACCTTCATCGAAATGCCAGCCAACGAGCAGGCACCCCTACAAGACATAGAGCAACTCTTTCGGAAGGTAGGACAAGTCAAAATCGTAGCACAGCAACAGATGACCACAGGCATGCTACTCTCAGGTTGCGGCATAGCCTTTGTCATGCGCTACATACGGGCACTGATGGAGAGTGGAGTAGAGATGGGGTTCTATCCCAAAGACGCACAGCAGATAGTCGAGCAGACGATGCTCGGTGCAGTCACGTGCCTCCAACAGAGCGGGCTTCACCCCGAAGCAGCCATAGACAAGGTCACTACCCCAGGAGGATTCACCATCAAAGGGCTCAATGCCATGGAGCGGGCAAGCTTTACCCGAGCAGCCCAAGCACCCTTTGCCAACAATAAGTAAAGAGAATGGAGAGAATAGTAGTCAAAGTAGGCAGCAATGTACTCACCACCCCCACAGGCAAGCTCGACATCACCCGCTTGTCAGCCATCGTAGACCAAATAGCATGGCTCAAAGAGCACCGCTACGAAGTAATACTCGTGTCAAGCGGAGCCGTAGCCTGCGGACGCAGCGAGCTCAAGGTAGAATACGCCCTCGACTCAGTAGAGCAACGCCAACTCTATTCCGCAATCGGACAAGTCAAGCTCATCAACCACTACTACGACCTGTTTCGCGAGTACGGCATACACATAGGGCAAGTGCTCACCATGCGAGAGAACTTCCAGCAAGGAGAGCAGTACGACAATCAGCGAGCCTGTATGGAAGTCATGCTCGACAATGCCGTAATCCCCATTGTCAACGAAAACGACACCGTATCCATCACCGAACTCATGTTTACCGACAACGACGAACTCTCAGGGCTCATATCGCAGATGATGGGAGCCAAGACCCTCGTCCTCCTGAGCAATGTAGACGGCATCTACACAGGCAATCCTGCAGAGCCAGACAGTCAGCTCATAGCAAAGGTAAATCCGAAAGACCAGCTCGACAAATACATACAGGCAGAAAAATCCTCAGCAGGCCGAGGAGGCATGGAGTCAAAATACAAGACAGCCCGTCAGGTAAGCCAGTCAGGCATACGGGTAATAATAGCCAATGGCCGACGCGACAACATCCTGCCCCAAGTCCTTACCGCACCTCACACCACCCCTCATACCGAATTCGTACCCCAACAACGCTGACCCCATCCCCGACAAAATGATAGAACGCCAACAAATCAAGACAGCATCAAGGCAACTCGCGCAAAAGACAAGCGCAGAGATAGATGCCATACTCTTGTCGCTCGCCGACTCCATTGAGTCAGCCACAGACGCCATACTCCACGCCAACCGGCAAGACCTCCAACGCATGGACCCCGCAGACCCGCGATACGACCGTCTGAGCCTCACCAAAGACCGCATAGCCGCCATATCACAAGACTGTCGCAATGTCGCCGCCCTACCAAGTCCGCTCGGCAGAGTATTACGACACACAGTTCTTCCCAACGGCCTTGAGCTGACACGCGTCAGTGTCCCCTTTGGAGTCATTGGAGTCATATACGAAGCACGCCCCAACGTCACCCTCGACGTCACAGCACTATGCCTCAAGGCAGGCAGTGCCTGCATACTCAAAGGAGGAAGTGATGCACGCGACACAAACAAAGCCATACACGCCATCATACAGCGTACCCTTGAGGCGCACCAACTACACCCGTCAACCGTCACCCTCCTCCCCTCCGAGCGCGAAGCCACAGAGCAGCTCCTCACGGCGCGTGGACTCGTAGACCTGCTCATACCACGAGGCAGCGCAAACCTCATAAACTACGTGCGTGAAAATGCAAAAGTCCCAGTCATAGAGACAGGAGCAGGCGTAGTACACTGCTATATCGACAAAAGCGCGGACATCGACAAAGCCACACGCATCGTACACAATGCCAAGTGTCGGCGCGTCAGCGTATGCAACGCCTTAGACTGTCTCCTCGTGCACAAAGACATAGAGCCCCAACTGCCACAGATACTCGCCCCCATGCAAGACAAAGTCACCATACACCACAGCCACTATGGGCGAGAATGGCTCTCATACGACATGAGCATCAAAATCGTAAACTCCCTCGACGAAGCCATCAATCACATACACCAATACGGCAGTGGACACAGCGAGAGCATAGTCACCGAAGACGAACAGGCAGCCACCCGTTTCCTCAACGAGATAGATGCTGCCTGCGTATACCACAATGCCCCCACCTCCTTTACCGACGGAGCCCAATTCGGACTTGGAGCAGAGATAGGAATATCCACACAGAAACTGCATGCCAGAGGTCCTATGGCACTCGAAGAGATAACCACATACAAGTGGATGATAAGAGGAAACGGCCAGGAGCGTAAATAAGTCCCCACAAACAAACCATACCAATGATAAGCAAGTATCTAAAGCAAACCGAGTTTGCCAACTACGACGACTTCATGCAAAACTTCAGCGTGAATGTCCCCGAAGATTTCAACTTCGCCTATGATATCGTAGACGCCCTCGCAGAGCGCGATCCAGAGCGCGAAGCCGTACTCTGGACCAACGAGCGCGGCGATGTCCGTCACCTGAATTACGCAGAGTTCAAACGCTATTCCGACTCCGCAGCCAGCTACTTCCACAGCATAGGCATCGGGCGAGGAGACTGCGTCATGCTCATACTCAAGCGCAGATTAGAGTGGTGGATCACAATGGTAGCCCTCCACAAGATAGGAGCAGTCGCCGTACCAGCCACACACCTGCTTACCGACAAAGACATCATATACCGCTGTCACGAAGCGGACATACGAGCCATCGTCGCAGTAGGCGACATGACAGTGCTGCGCAATATCATACGCGCACGGCCATACTGCCAGTCCCTGCGACACTGTATCAGCATAGGTCCCGTAGTGCCACAAAATTGGGAAAACTTCTATCAAGGCTGTATGCTCGCTCCACGCTTCAAGAGCCAAAAAGGCAAAAACCACGTCACCGACAACTTCCTCATGTACTTCACGTCAGGGACCAGCGGAGAGCCAAAGATGGTCATGCACGACCATTCATACCCACTCGCACACATACTCACCGCCAGATATTGGCACAACATACACCCAGGCAGTCTGCATCTCACCGTAGCCGACACAGGGTGGGGCAAGGCAGTGTGGGGCAAGCTCTACGGACAGATGATAGCAGGAGCCACCATCTTTGTCTACGATTTCGAAGGGCGTTTCGAGCCAGACAAGATGCTCGAAGTAATATCCCGATTTCAAGTCAGCAGCTTCTGCGCACCACCCACCGTATACAGATTCATGATACGCGAGGACCTCTCGCGATACGACCTCAGCCACCTCGAATACTGTACCACGGCAGGCGAAGCCCTCAATCCCAACGTCTTTCTCGAATGGAAAGAAAAGACCGGCATCATGATTTACGAGTCATACGGCCAAACCGAGACCACCTTGGTACTCGGCACCTATCCATTCGTACAGCCACGACCAGGCAGCATGGGGCTACCCAATCCACAATACCAGATAGACGTAGTAAACACCAAGGGAGAATCGTGTGCAGCAGGCGAACAAGGGCAACTCCTGATAAAGGTCGAAGGCAATGAAACCCTCGGCCGCCCACTCGGACTATTCAAAGAGTACTACCGCAATCCCAACCTCACCTCCCAGTCCATACAAGGCGGTTGGTACAACACAAAAGACGTCGTATATCGCGACGCAGAAGGCTACTACTGGTACGTAAGCCGTGCCGACGACGTTATCAAATCCAGCGGATACCGCATAGGCCCCTTCGAAGTAGAGAGTGCCCTCATGACCCACCCTGCCGTAGTAGAATGTGCCATCACAGGAGTCCCCGACGAAGTGCGCGGCATGGTAGTCAAGGCCACCGTTGTCCTCGCCGACGACTATGCAGGCAAAGCAGGCCCCGACCTCATTCACGAACTGCAAGACCACGTCAAGCACGAGACCGCACCATACAAATACCCGCGTATCATCGAGTTCGTCGACGAGCTGCCCAAGACCATCTCAGGCAAGATACGACGAGTAGAGATACGCGAGCGCGACAAATAGAATTGCCTACAATGACTCCAAGATACGCTTGAGTACTACCGTAGCCGAAATCTCACGGTTGGCAGCCTCAGGGATAACCAATGAATTGGCACCCTCAATCACCTCGTCCGTCACAATCATATTGCGGCGGACGGGGAGGCAATGCATAAACTTGCCATTGTCCGTCACCCTCATCTGACGCTCAGATACAGTCCAGTCCGCCATCTTGTGATAATCCTCCAAGATTTCGCCATACCTCTCAGGGAGAGTGACACCAGGGCAAGACCAGTTCTTGGCATAGACAAAATCAGCACCCTCGAAAGCCTTCATCTGATCATACTCGACGCGAGCATCGCCAGCAAAAACAGCGTCCAGCTCATACCCCTTGGGGTGAGTAATCACAAAATCCACATCAGCCGCATTCATCCACTCGGCAAACGAATTAGGCACAGCCTGAGGCAGGGCCTTGGGATGAGGAGCCCAAGTCAGCACGACCTTGGGACGCACCTTCGTCTTGTGCTCCTCAATAGTAATAAGGTCAGCAAAAGCCTGCAAAGGATGCACCGTAGCCGTTTCCATAGCAAAGACAGGTTTGCCGCTATATTTCACAAACTGATTATACACCGTCTCGGCATAATCATACTCACGATCCTTCAAACCGGCAAACGAACGAATACCAATCACATCACAATAGCTCGCCATCACAGGTATAGCCTCAAGAAGATGCTCACTCTTGTCGCCGTCCATGATTACACCACGCTCAGTCTCCAACTTCCAAGCCCCGGCATTCACGTCCAGGACTATCACATTCATGCCCAGGTTGAGAGCCGCCTTCTGAGTGCTCAATCGAGTACGCAGACTATTATTGAAGAAAACCAGGAGAGCCGTCCTGTTGCGTCCCAAATCCACATACTTGAAACGTTCACGCTTAATCTCCATCGCCTCGGCCAAAGCCACATCGAGACGACCTAAGTCACTGACATTCAAAAAAGATTTCATAACATATCGAATTAAAATAATTACACACCTGTAAACACAGACGCGAAATTACACAATTCCACCGACAAAACAGAATGTTTTTGAGAAAAAAAGTGTAATTTTGCCAACGATATGAACTACGAAGCATTAAAAGACAAAAATATAGCCGTACTCATCAGCGGCGGAGTAGACAGCGGAGTGGTCACCCACCTGCTATGCCAACATGGATTAAAGCCAGATCTATACTACATCAAGATAGGCATGGAAGGCGAGGATTCGAGCTGTACAGCCGAAGAAGACATCGAGCTATGCATGGCTACGGCACGAAAGTACGGGCTCAAACTCGAAGTCATAGACCTGCAAAAAGAATACTGGGAAAGAGTCGTAGGTTACGCCATCGAGAGAGTCAGGCTCGGACTCACCCCAAACCCCGATGTCATGTGCAACAAGTTGATAAAATTCGGAGCCTTCGAAGACAAAGTAGGTCACCGCTACGACAAGATAGCCACAGGCCACTACGCCACCATCATCGAAAAAGAAGTGGAAGACGCACAAGGCCATAAAACCGTCAAGACCTACCTCGGCACAGCCAAAGACCCAGTCAAAGACCAGACAGACTTTCTCGCACAACTCACAGGGCTGCAAATATCCAAGCTCCTGTGTCCCTTAGGTCCACTCATGAAAGAAGAAGTGCGCCACATAGCCACACAAGCCGGTCTCCCCAGTGCCAAGCGCAAAGACAGCCAGGGCATCTGCTTCCTAGGCAAGATTAACTACAACGACTTCCTGCGCAAATACCTCGGCACACAGGAAGGCAAGATTATCGACATAGAGACCAACCGCATATTAGGCACACACCAAGGATTCTGGTTCCACACCATAGGCCAGCGCAAAGGCTTGGGATTGGCAGGAGGCCCATGGTTTGTAGTAAAGAAAAACGTACGCAAGAACATAATATTCGTAGCCCGAGGCTGGGATACCCAACTACAATACGGCCACAAGTTCCGCTTGGCAGACTTCCATTACATCACCGACCCACTCCCTCTGACCGAAGGCCAGGAGATGGACATCACCTTCAAGATACGCCACGTCGACCACTTCATGCAAGGCACTATCCGACGCGAAGCCGAAGGCTACGTCATCAACTCTCCCCAACCCATACAAGGCATAGCCCCAGGCCAGTTCGGCTGCATCTACGATGCCGATATGACATATATGCTTGGCAGCGGCGAAATATCGCTCTAAAAGCCTCTCGTACAGAGTTCCCCTCCTCCCTCAGCGAACAAAGCTCCACACCTTGTCGCCATCAAACGTATGCACCGTAATACTCAGCGTGTCTCCCACATGCTCCCATGGGCCGACATCATTTGCCCTGATGCTGCAATAAGCATTGGCAGAAAACGACGCAGGGTCGCCATTCTGGTCATGATGAATGCCAAGGCGCAAATGACCATGCGCACGCTCCCCTCCGGCAGGAGTATGAGAAGTCAGGGCATAACCGACGAAATGAGGCCGCTCATGATGAGTCAGAGCCACCAGATGCAAGTTTATATAATTGCCGGCACGCCAGACGCTCACTACATTGAGCGGGTCATACTTGGCGCACGCAGTGCTGTCTGCAAGCACTGCCACAGCACTCAGACGATACAACGTCGCATTACCCTCACTCAGCGTATATCCAGCCACAGCACGATACGTAGTGTCAGGCCTGTAGGTAGACTCCGAAGGCTCATTGGCAATAGCATACGAACAGCCATCGTCGAGCGTCATCGTCACAAAATGTCCCTTGCTGTCAGTACTGATATCAGCAAAATTGTCAATCACAGGAGGGTATGACTCCTCATCAGAGCCACAGCCCACCATCACTATGCTACAAGCTGTGAGTGCCACAACCCCATACCAGTGTCTCAGCCCCAAGCTCATACCTTGCCACAACTTTTGAGTTTGTTCTCCACAGGGTTGGCATACATGGTCAGTATGCGCCCACGCAAGAACGGTACATCAGGATTGGCCACAGACACCTTGGCAATCTGTCCGTTGAGATACTCGTCAAACTTCTTCACGTCAGCAGCAGAATACCTGTCAGCGAAATGCTTCGTGCCATTCAACTCGTCATAAGCAATGAAGTTGCAAGGATAAAGCATATATCCACGGTGTATCTCCGCAGTGATACGCTCAGCCAGCACTCTGTAAAACTCCTGCTTGGGAAGCTCCGCAAGTTCATCAATCCACTCATTGATACAAGGTGCACAATGATAATGAACATGTCCCTTATATCCAAAGATGCCAATGCGCATATTATCCAAGTCGTCCTGCTTGGACTTCTTCCACGAAGCATCATCGCGACGTTGCTGAAACTCCTGAGCCTTGAGGTAATCACAAGGGTCATACTCATACGAGATAGTCAGCGGAGTGATATTCAACTCGCGCAGGCTCTCAACAGGAGGAAGCTCAGCCCCCATCGCCAGCATCTTCAATACACTGTCCTGAGTCTGGTCGCTCGAATCCTTGGCACGCCCCTCACGCTGGGCAATCCATAGATTCTCCTTCTTTTGGGTCACCGCATAGTGGATATAGCTGCTCATCAGGCGCGAACTCTCCAACATCTCCTTAGCCTTGAGCGAGCGACGCACGATGAAAGCTTTGTTCATACGCACAAGAGTCTTGATCCAAGGATAAATAAGCAAATTATCCCCGATAGCAATCTCACACGTAGTAGCGAAGCCCGATTTATAGAGCAGATACGAGAGTATGGCACTGTCAAGGACAATATCGCGATGATTCGAGATGAAAGAATAGTTGCCCTTCGAGCATATAGCATCATGCTCGAAGCTTGCCTTGTTGGCGTGCTTGTGCAATATATGACGCACGATAGGCTTCATAAAACGCACTTGAAAATCCAAAGGAGTTTTGATGCCGACAAAGAGCAACTTAAACAAAGCATTGCGCACCACCTTCGGGAGAGGCAGGAATCCCCCAATCATCTTGTTGAAATGGCGGTCCCTAAGCAACTCATTAAGCGCAAACTTCATCTCCCCCCTCTCAAAAGGCCTGATGTCATCAAAAATGTGAGAATCCATGGTGAGTATAGTCAATAAGAGAGTTAACGCCCTTCAATAATATCCGACATCACCTGACTGATATCAAGTCCGGCAGCACGCACCTGCTGAGGTATAAAACTCGTAGGCGTCATACCCGGAGTAGTATTAATCTCCAAGAGATTTATGACATCACCCTCAGTGATAATATAGTCAATACGAATGATACCATAACAGCCCAGAATGTCATATATCGAGCTTGTCAGCGTCTGAATACGCTCCGTCAGACGCTCCGAGATACGCGCAGGAGTAATCTCATCGACCTGACCATTATACTTGGCGTCATAATCAAAGAACTCATTCTTCGTCACCACCTCAGTGATAGGCAGCACATGACTCACCGAGTCAGTCTTGTAGCAACCACAAGTCACCTCCGTGCCCTGCATGAAAGCCTCCACCATCACATCCTCTCCCTCTTTCAGAGCAAGCTCAATAGCAGGGCGGAGAGCCTCGCGCGACTTCACCTTGGTAGTCCCATACGAGCTACCGCCACGACTCGGCTTCACAAAGCAAGGCAGACCGATACGCTTCAGGATATCATCATCAGACACCTCCATGTCGTGCCCCCTGCGCACCACCAGGCTGTCAGCCACCCTCACTCCAAGCGAGCGCATGTAGTTGTTCGTGGCAAACTTGTCGTACGTCAAGGCCTCCACCAGCACACCACTCGTAGAGTAAGGCATACCGATGAGATCCAGATAGCCCTGCAACACACCATTCTCACCAGGAGCCCCGTGAATCGTGATATAGCAAAAGTCGGGACGAATGCGCCTCCCCGTAGCGTCAGCAAACGAGAAGTCATTGCGGTCCACCACACTGCGAAGTGTCGCCTCCCCCTCGCCAGAGTCAAGCAAGGCATTCCACTCACCACGGTGAATCTCCACCAAAAACGTATCATAACGCTCTGAGTCAATAAAAGATTTGATACCCTGCGCCGAACGCATCGAAACGTCATGCTCCGAAGTATCACCACCACATATTATAGCTACAATCTTTTTCATCTTTCTTGTATATTTGTTTAGTTACTAAGTCTACCCATCAGACCCTCTTTCTCCATTTGTCAATAAGAGCCGACATGTCAGGAGCAATCTCACTGTCAAAGTTCATCTCCATGCCCCTCGTAGGGTGACAGAAGCCCAAAGTCTTGGCATGCAAAGCCTGACGTGGGCAAAGCTCCATGCAGTTGCGGATGAAAGCCTTGTACGAAGCCGTCAGTTCCCCACGCAAAATCTGGTCACCCCCATAACGCGCATCAGCAAACAAAGGATGCCCGATATGACGCATGTGAGCACGAATCTGATGAGTACGCCCAGTCTCAAGACTACACTCCACGAGAGTCACAGCCCCAAAACGCTCCTTCACCCGCCAATGCGTCACTGCGTGCTTGCCAATATCACTCCCCGCAGGAAAGACCTCCATACGCAGCCTGTCCTTGGGGTCACGGCCAATATTTCCCGTGACAGTACCTTCTTCCTCGGCAAAAGGTCCCCACACCAACGCATTGTAAGTGCGGCGAGTGGTATGGAAAAAAAACTGCTTGCACAGCGAAGTCTTCGCCACAGGAGTCTTTGCCACCACCAGCAATCCACTCGTGTCCTTGTCGATACGATGCACTAATCCCACCTCAGGATCATTGGGGTCATAGCGCATGTCATCTCTCAGATGATAGGCAATCGCATTGACCAGCGTGCCGTTAAAATTGCCACACCCCGGGTGTACCACCATACCGGCGCACTTGTTGATCACGAGAATCTCCTCGTCCTCATACACAATGTCCAAAGGAATATCCTCAGGTACAATAGCCCAGTCACGTTTGGGCCTGTCCAGCATAAGCGACACCACATCGCCAGCCTTCACCCTGTAATTGCTCTTTACAGCCTTGCCCCCCACCATAATAAAGCCAGCTTCAGCAGCCTTCTGGATACGATTGCGACTCGTGTCGCGCAAGTGGTCCATCAGAAACTTGTCCACACGCATAGGATTCTGCCCGGCATCTGCCACCACACGGCGATGCTCGTAGAGTTCCTCCAGATCCTCAGTGTCAGCCAAGGGTAAAGAATTAACGTCCGCCATGCCTATTCCAAAATTGTCTCAGTCTCCAGGTCTGTATCTGCTCCCGAGTCCGAGTCCTCAAGCATAAAATTCTCATCCTCCTCCTCATATCCGTCCTCCATATCCGTATTGCCCACGACCAAAGTCAGCACAGCATCATATGGCACCCTCTCCCCATTATGCACCTCACGGCCGCGACACTTCACCCCGAATACCCAATCCTTGTCACCTTCGACATACTCACACGGTCCCACCTTGAATCCCATTGCTCTCAGGCGAGTCTCCGCCTCATGCACATCACAATTGTCCGCAATCGCAGGCAGAGCCACAGTAGGTCTCTCCTTCGAATTGACCGTCAGGTAAATCTCCCGTCCGCTCTTGACGATACTGCCAGCCACAGGCTGCTGCAGCAACACCGCCCCCGTAGCCATGAGCCTGTTGTAGCCAGTATCCGCCACCATAGGGACAAGCCCCACATGCTCCAAGGCCTCAAAGGCATCATCCCTGTTCATGTGAGTCACATCCGGCACCGCAATCTTCTCGCCGTGGCGAGTATATACAGACGTAGCGTATGCAAACGCGACAACAACGGCGCAAACCAACAAAATCATGCCCAAGATATTGTACAGGACATAAGTATTGCGCATGAATAACAACAACTTTTTAAGCATAGTCAAGCGTCAGGGCTTATTAGATTCAGAATTATTGTAGCCAAAGTTACGAAATAAAAACAAAAAAAGGAGTACCGAAGCACTCCTTTTTTATCTACCACGTAAAATTTTCATTATTTGCCATGCTTCTCGTCAGAAACAGTCAGTTTCTTGCGACCCTTAGCACGACGCTTTGCCAATACACGACGACCATTGGCAGTAGTCATTCTCTGACGGAAACCGTGCTTGTTGTTACGGCGACGGTTGTGAGGCTGAAATGTTCTCTTCATAATTATATTACCTTTTTATTTATTCTTCACAATGCGTTTCGGACTGCAAAATTACAGACTTTTATTCAAATACACAAACATTTTGGGCTTTTTTGTTGTCAGAGAGCGCATATTTCAATTAAATGTTGTAACTTTGCACACGTAAAACACATTGTAACAGATAAAAAGAATAAAAGAAATCTTATGATCAACTCACAAGACATCAAGAAAGGCGTATGCATTCGCATGGATGGCAAGTTGTATTTCTGCATCGATTTCCTCCATCGCAAACCAGGTAAAGGCAACACTATCATGAACGTTACCCTCAAGGACGTAGTCAATGGCGGTGTAATCGAGAAGCGATTCAATATCGGCGAGAAGCTCGAAGACGTTCGCGTAGAGCGCCGTCCCTACCAGTACCTCTATGCTGAGGGTGAGGACTACGTGTTCATGAACAACGAGACCTTTGAGCAGGTCAATATCCCAGCCGACCAGATTACAGGCGTCAAGTTCATGAAGGAAGGCCAGAATGTAGAAGTAGTCACAGATGCCAGCACCGAGACAATCCTCTACGCAGAGCTCCCAGCCAAGGTACACCTCGAAGTAGTATGGACCGAGCCGGGACTCAAGGGCGATACAGCCACCAACACACTTAAGCCAGCCAAGGTAGAGTCAGGTGCAGAAGTACGCGTCCCCCTCTTCATCAACGAAGGCGAAATCATCGAAGTGGACACACGCGATGGCAGCTACCTCGGCCGTGTCAAGGCGTAAACCAGCTCAAAAAACCATTAAAATAGAAAAAAGGCATGCAGACGTAAAAGTTGCATGCCTTTTTTGATGAAACTTTAATAGCCGTTTAATAGCCGTTAAAAGCAAGTTTAATGGCTGTTAGCTGGGGAGGTAAACACCCCCCAGGGTAGTTTGTCATTCGATAATATCTGCAAACAGATGCTTGGCAGTCAGCTGGCTATGGACTACTGAAGAGTTAATGCCTTGCGAAATGAACCG
>CALZLQ010000012.1 GCA_945788385.1 uncultured Prevotellaceae bacterium | reverse complement strand
ACTGTGCCTGACATCTTGCGCACGGTGAAACGCTTCTTGTCGCCATGACCTGAAATCTTGATTACTACTCCACGGTACAACTGAATTCTCTCCTTGTTGCCCTCGACAATCTTGTATGCTACGGTCACGGTGTCGCCAGCCTTAAAGCTTGGGTGGCTCTTGCCTGTAGCAAATGCTTCTTCGGCAATCTTAATTAAATCTGCCATTTTGTTTGTTTTTGATTTAAAAAGGTTGTTTGTCGTTCACCGATAGGCATAACGGGTAACTCTTCTCCTCGCCAGCGACCTATGGGAAAGCGGGTGCAAAGTTACGGATATTTGCGGACATACGCAAATATTTGGCGAAAAAAAATCAAGACCTTGGCTCAGGGCCGAGATCTTGATGTGTGATGTGTGACATTAGTGTGCCGTGTGTGCTTAGAGTGATATTGCACCGCTTGGGCAGGCGTCAGCGCAAGTGCCGCACTCTGTGCACTCGTCTGGGTTGATTGAATACTTCTCACCTTCTGAGATTGCTCCTACTGGGCACTCGTCGATACATGTGCCGCAAGCTACACACTCGTCTCCAATTACGTAAGCCATAATTTTGTTGTTTTAATTGTTTGTGGGTTTATATTTTTATGTTTATCGCTATGCGTTGGTATTTCGGGGGCAAAGATAGGGATTTTTTGTGTATTATACTTATTTTTGGGTATAAATTTGTCTTTAGGGTGTGTTTATGGGGTATTTATTGCAATATTTTGTGTCTTTTTTGTGTTATATCTTATGTTATGATGAGGTATGTTGTGAGATTTGTAGTGGTGGCGATGTTGCTGCTGGGGTGTGTGCATACGGTAGTGTATGGGCAGCGTGAGCGTATTATGAACAAGCCGTGGATTGACAATCGCCAGCTGCACTGGGGTTTCTTCGTGGGGATGAACTTCATGGATCTGGAGTTGAAGAACAATGGCTGTATCGACCCCGCGTCGGGGGAGCAGTGGTTTACGGAGTGCAGCAAGTACAACCCAGGGTTTAGCGTGGGGGTGCTGGGGGCGTTGCGTCTGAACAAGTATCTGGAACTGCGTCTGACGCCGACGTTGCATTTCGGACAGAAATTTCTCAAGATGAGGGAGAATATCTCTAATCGCGACACTATGCAGAATATGCAGACGTACTATCTAGCGGCTCCTATCTCGCTGAAGGCTGCGGCTCCGCGCTATAATAATTTTCGTCCGTATTTTACGTTTGGGCTTTCGCCGACGTTCAGTCTCAATAAGTTTGATCAGGAGGCTTTCAAACCTAAGGTGTTTGACTTGTATGTCGAGGTGGGCTTGGGTTGTGACCTTTACCTGCCGTACTTCAAGTTGATTCCTGAGTTGAAGTTTTGTTTTGGCTTGCTGGATATTATCAGCAGGAGGCGTGATGACCTCCTCGACAAGTCGATGATGAAGTTTACGAACAGTGTGGACGGCGGGCGTGGCTCGATGATTGTGCTTTCATTTTATTTCGAGTAGTCTGGGGTAAGGCTGACACTGTCGTCGCTGATGTCGATGAGTCTGCGTCGGTAGAGGTCGCCGAGGGCTTTCTTGAAGAGTTTCTTGCTGACGCCGAACTCTGCGTAGATGTCTTGGGCGGGGGTCTTGTCGCCGTAGGGTATGGTGGGGCGGTGTGCGTGGAGGTAGCTTAGGAGGGTGTCGGCAAAGTCGTCGGTGGCGGCTCGCCCGCGTTGGAGAGTGAGGTCTATCTTGCCGTCGGGGCGGACTTTGTTGACGTAGGCTGTGATGTGGTGCCCAGCGGTGAGGGGGCGGAATATCTGATTGTCGTAGATGATGCCTATGCTGCCTTGCTGCTGTGGCTCGGTGGGGAGAATGATGGCTTTGAATCCGATGTCGGTCTTTTGCCATACGAGGCATTCTACTCTCGTGCCTACGCGCAGGTGAGTGGGCTGGGGATTGAGCCATTTTTCTATCTTGGCGCTGGCGATGATGCGTTTGCTTTCGTCGTCGAGATGGAGGTGTACGATGTATCTTTGGCCTTTGACCATCTTCTTCTTTTGCTCGCTAAAGGGGACGAAGAGGTCTTTCTTGGGGCCCCAGTGAAGGAAGGCTCCGTAGTTGTTGACCCATGCTACTTCGAGGTGGGCGAAGTCGCCGACTTGGGCTAAGGGGCGGTGCATGGTGGCTACGAGGCGTTCGTCATGGTCGAGGTAGATGAGGACGTCGACGTCCTGCGGGTGGGTGAACTCTATGCCCTGAGGGACTTCGCCGCTCGGGAGGAGTATCTCGCCGTATATGGGGCCTCCGTCTAAGTAGTAGCCGAAGTCTACTCGCTTGGTGAGGCGCAGGGTGTTGATTCTGCCTATTTGTATGTCTGCATTCATGGTTTTGGGGTGTTTGTGATCTCTTGGATTATCTGTCCGTCTTTCATGCGTATGGTGCGGTCGGTGAGGGTGGCGAGGGTCTCGTCGTGGGTGACGATGACTATGGTCTGATGGTATTGGTCGCGGAGGTCGAAGAAGAGTTTGTGCAACTCTGCTTTGTTTTGTGTGTCGAGGCTGCCTGAGGGCTCGTCGGCGAGGATGACGTCGGGCTTGTTGATGAGGGCACGGGCTACGGCGACGCGCTGGCATTCTCCGCCTGAGAGCTGGCTGGGCTTGTGGTGGGCGCGCTCGTCGAGGCGCATGAAGGTGAGGAGTTCCATGGCTCGGCGCGCTGCTTCGCGTCGTGGTGTGCCTGCAATATAGGCGGGCATCATGACATTTTCCAGTGCTGTGAATTCGGGCAGGAGCTGGTGAAACTGGAAGACGAAGCCGATGTGGCGGTTGCGAAATCTGGCGAGTTGTGTGGGGCTGAGACCTGTGATGGGCTGGGTGTTGATGCTGACGGTGCCTGATGTGGGAGCGTCGAGGGTGCCCATGATTTGGAGCAGGGTGGTCTTGCCTGCTCCGCTTTGTCCGACGATGCTGACGATTTCGCCCTGGTCGATGGTGAGGTCTATACCTTTGAGGACTTGCAGGGGGCCGAAACTTTTTGTTACTCCTGATATTTGTATCATTTGGCTGCTGTGTTGGTATGGCTATTTGCGGAAAATTTTTCTGACTTGCTCGTAGAGGCTTACTTCCTCGGTGTGCTGGCTTTGGGCGAAGGTCATTTCTTCCATGGCTCCTCCGTGCTGGTCGGGGAAGATGATGAGGAGGTTGCGTCCGTTGTGGTTGACGCCGAGCTCGGCGAGGAGGCGTTCTTGGGCGTTCTTGTAGGAGACGGTGCCTTTGCGGGCTGTGACGACAACGAGGAGCTGGTCTTCGGCGACGCTGCCGGCCAGCTGTGGGAGGGCATTCCAGTGTTCCATCTCGCTGTATGTGGCTCTCACGCTGGGGTGTCGGTTTTTGACGAAGGTCTCTATGAGTTGCATGGTGTCCTGACGGGCGTGGAAGGTGGTGTGGCAGTTGAGGTTGCCTGACAGGCGGCATAGTCTTTCGAGCCAGCGGTAGAAACCTGCTTCGAATTGTGCGCGGCTGGGCACAACGACGGTGATGTGGCGCAGGGTGCTGAGGGGAGTCGAGAGCTTCGCCATCATGATTTGGCTGTTGAGCCCGTTGAAGAGGCTTTGGTGAAATTCTCCCCACATCCTGTGTGAGCGGTCCATGTGCATGTGCATGCCGATGAGAATCTCTGTGGCTCTGAATTCTTTGAAGGCGTGCTTGATGCCGTTGGCTATATTGGCTGCTACGCGTATCTGGGTCTCGACCTTCACTTCGCTGGCGGAGGCATATTTCACTACTTGCTCGAGCAGTTGGCGGCTTTTATGGGTGTTTGATTCAAGTTGCTCGTCATCGTAGACTATGCTGAGGGCAGCGAGGGCTTGGTGTTTGTGGGGGTCGCGCATCATGGTAGCGAAGAGTATGAGGCGGTTGGCGTAGTCGGGGTATTTGACTGGGACGAGTATCTTTTCGTCGTCATCGCCGGGGACGGTCTCTTCGGGTATCTCCTGGTCACGGAGTACTATCTCTTGGGCTGAGTGGTCTGTAATCAGGGTGGAGACAATGCAGGTGAGGAGTATCATGAGGACGACACTATTGAGTATGTCATCGTCGACGAAGGCGACTCCCTTGGCATCTGTGAGCCTGAGCCCTACCATTGCCATGGCTATGGCTCCTGCAGCGTGGGCGGTGGTCAGGCCGAGCATCATGGTACCTGAGCTTCGCGGCAGCTTGCAGGCAAGGGCGGTGAGGTATGACGCGGCGGCTTTGCCAAGGGTGCCTAACAGGGCGATGACGGCGGTGGTCCACAGTACGTTTTCCCCCTGGAAGACGAGCCGCACGTTGATGAGCATTCCTACTCCGATGAGAAAGTATGGTATGAAGATGGCGTTGCCTGTAAACTCCAGCCTGTTCATCAGGGGCGACACGTGGGGTATGTAGCGGTTGAGTATCAGGCCTGAGAGGAAGGCTCCGAATATGCCTTCCAGTCCGATGACTTCTGACAGTGCTGCGCATAGAAACATGATGCTCAGCACGAAGATAAACTGCATGACGGCGTCGCTGTATCTGCGCAGGAAGTAGCGTGTCAGACGTGGTATGACTATCATGCAGCCTATGCAGAACAGAGCAAACTGACCCCAAAACTGCAGCCAGAACGTGAGCGTACCTCCGCCTTGCACTGCTGCCACGAGCCATGCGAGACCTACGAGCGAGAGTGTGAGGGAGAATAGGGTGGCCCCTACGCTCATATATACGCTGGGTTTCTTTTGCAGGCCGTAGCGGCTCACTATGGGGTAGGCGATGAGGGTGCTAGATGACATCATGCAGCCCAAGAGGACTGACACGCCTTCTGTATAGCCTAACAGTTGCCGCGCTCCTATGTATACCAATATTAATGGCAGGGCGAAGGCGAGTGTGCCGAACATCGCCACTCTGCGCCAGTTGCGCATCATGCCGCTAAGGTCGAGCTCCAGAGCGGCGAGAAACATAATGTAGTATAGACCGACGCGTCCGAAGAGCTCAAACGAGTTGTCTCTCTCTAATAGGTTCAGACCGTATGGGCCTACTGCGACACCTGCGAGAACGAGGCCGATGATGTGGGGTATACGCAGGCGTCCCATCACTATGGGCGAGAGCAGTACGATGAGCAGCACGACGAAGAAAATCAACGTGGGCTCTTGTATCAATGCCTCTGATACGGACGTCATTGGTGCCAAAAATAATATTTCCATGCGCTTTTATTGACAAAGTTACGCTTTTTTATCAAAATTCCTCTTGTCAAAGGGTATTTAATAGCAAATAATTCGCTAATTTTGCACGCAAAAATTCTAAATTCGCATAAAAGATACCAACATTATGAAAATTGCAATCGTAGGAGCAAGTGGAGCTGTAGGACAAGAATTCCTGCGTGTGCTCGATCAGAGGAATTTCCCCATCGACGAATTGCTGCTCTTCGGCAGCCAGCGTAGCGCAGGCTCTAAGTACACGTTTCGCGGCAAGGAGATTGAAGTGCGTCTGCTCCAGCACAACGACGACTTCAAGGGGGTAGATATCGCTTTTACCAGTGCTGGTGGGGGCACGAGCAAGGAGTTTGCTGAGACTATCACTAAGCATGGTGCTATAATGATCGACAATTCGAGTGCTTTCCGCATGGAGCAGGACGTACCTCTCGTAGTGCCTGAGTGTAACGCTGCCGATGCGCTCTCTCGCCCTCGTGGCATCATCGCCAACCCTAACTGTACTACCATCATGATGGTGGTGGCTCTGCAGGCTCTCGAGAATATCTCGCATATCAAGCGTATCCATGTGGCAAGCTATCAAGCTGCGAGTGGTGCGGGTGCTGCTGCCATGGCTGAGCTGTATGAGCAATATCGTCAGGTATTGGCTGGCGAGAAGCCTACTGTCGACAAGTTTGCCTACCAGCTTGCTTTCAACGTTATCCCTCAGATAGACGTGTTTACTGACAATGGCTATACCAAGGAGGAGATGAAGATGTACAACGAGACCAAGAAGATTATGCACACTGACGCTGACTGCTCGGCGATGTGTGTGCGCGTGCCTTCGCTTCGTTGTCACAGCGAGAGTGTGTGGGCTGAGACTGAGCGCCCTGTCAGTCCCGAGGAGTTTAAGGAGGCTGTTTTGCAGGCTCCAGGCTTGCAGCTTGAGGATGAGCCTGCCAACAAGGTTTACCCCATGCCTCTCTTCCATGAGAACTGTGATGATGTATATGTAGGCCGTATTCGCAAAGACCTCGCTAACCCTAACGGCATAACGTTCTGGCTCGTCAGCGACCAAATCAAGAAGGGTGCTGCTCTCAACGCCGTACAGATAGCTGAGTGGCTGATTGCTCACGACCCTGCATTTGCTGCCAAGTGAATGTCAGCTACGTTCGGAAAGAAGACATAACTATTAATGAAAACAAGCAGGAGCTGCCGAGATGTATCGTAGCTCCTGCTTTGTTTATAGCGTTTTTGAAGGGCCTCAATACCATTTCGATGGCATTCCGCTGCCTGCCTTGTACCACTTGTTGAGGATGAGGTCAAACTGGAGGGTGGAATAGGCCGGGATTACGTCTTTGGCTGCGCCTCCATAGCCGAGCTGCTGGGGGATATAGACTAACCAATGGTCTCCCTCGTGCATATTCTGGAGGGCGGTGCTGAAGCCTGCCACGGTGCCACCAATCCCCATTGCTACGGGAGATGAGGTTTGGGGTGAATAATTGCCGTAGTAGGTGGTAGTAAAGATTTCCTGCACTTTCTTGACTGGGGCGTCTTCGGCGGCAGCAAGGTCATCTATTTCGAGCAACTTGCCGCGGAAACTCACAAAGACTGAGTCGGAATACTGGGGTGTGCCCTTGGCTGCTGACTCTGCACGCAGCAGCCCGACATCTTGGCCTGCTCCCTCATAGATGCTCTGGTATTGGTCGTAGATGCTTGGCATCTTGTGGACGTAGATATAGTCGTATATCGCACCTTCGGTGCCTTGAGGCTTGGTGTAGGATTTTATCTTGAGCCAATGCTCGGGGTCAGCGGCAGCGGAGTCGGCTATCTGCTGTAGCCAGACTTCGTTGCGTTGCTGCCAGTCGTGATGTACATCTATGGTGGGGCTCTCTTCGCTGCATGACTGGGCGAAGAGGGCTCCTGATATCAATATCAGTGCGTTGCGTAACTTTTTGTTGAGGGACATGAGGTCGGTCTTTGGGGGTGTTTACTGCAGGTTCTTGAGAAGGGTGGTGATGCTGACTTTCTCTTCGATGATGCCTTGCAGGTCTGCGATATTGACTCTGTGTTGCTCCATGGTGTCGCGGTCACGCAGAGTGACGGTATTGTCTTGGAGTGTCTGCTGGTCTACGGTGACGCAGTAGGGGCAACCTATGGCGTCCATACGGCGGTAGCGTTTGCCTATCTGGTCTTTCTCTTCGTACTTGCAGTTGAAGTGGAAGCGGAGGTCGCGGATTATCTCCTGAGCCTTCTCGGGGAGTCCGTCTTTCTTGGTGAGTGGGAAGACGGCGAGCTTGACGGGGGCAAGGGCTGCAGGGAGGTGCAGCACGGTGCGTGTCTGTCCGTCGGGGAGCTGCTCTTCTTCGTATGAGTGACACATGATGGAGAGGAACATGCGGTCTACGCCGATTGAGGTCTCGATGACATAAGGTATGTAGGACTCGTTGGTCTCGGGGTCGAAGTATTCAATCTTCTTGCCTGAATACTTGGAGTGCTGGCTGAGGTCGAAGTTGGTACGTGAGTGTATCCCTTCGACTTCCTTGAATCCAAATGGCATGTGGAACTCTATGTCTGTGGCGGCATTGGCATAGTGGGCGAGCTTGTCGTGGTCGTGGAAGCGGTAGTTTTCTGCTCCGAAGCCGAGGTTCTGATGCCATTTCATGCGAGTCTGCTTCCATGTGTCGAACCACTGGAGTTCGGTGCCTGGCTTGACGAAGAACTGCATCTCCATCTGTTCGAACTCTCGCATACGGAAGATGAACTGGCGTGCCACTATCTCGTTGCGGAATGCCTTGCCTATCTGGGCTATGCCAAATGGGAGCTTCATGCGCCCTGTCTTCTGTACGTTGAGGTAGTTGACGAAGATGCCTTGGGCTGTCTCGGGGCGCAGGTAAATCTTGCTGGCACCGTCGGCGGTGGAGCCCATCTCGGTGGAGAACATGAGGTTGAACTGGCGCACTTCGGTCCAGTTGCGTGTACCTGAGATTGGGCACACGATTTCCTCGTCGAGGATTATCTGGCGGAGCTCTTCGAGATTGCCGTCGTTGAGGGCTTTGGCAAAGCGTTCGTGGAGTGCGTCGCGCTTCTGTGTGTGCTCGAGCACTCGAGGATTGGTGGCGCGGAACTGGACTTCGTCAAAGTTGTCGCCGTATTTCTTGGCTGCCTTGGCGATTTCCTTGTCTATCTTCTCGTCGTACTTGGCGAGCTGGTCTTCGATGAGGACATCGGCGCGGTAGCGTTTCTTGGAGTCGCGATTGTCGATGAGGGGATCGTTGAAGGCGTCTACGTGGCCACTGGCTTTCCATGTGGTGGGGTGCATGAAGATGGCGGCATCGATGCCTACGATATTCTCGTGGAGGAGCACCATGGATTGCCACCAGTATTGCTTGATGTTGTTTTTGAGCTCTACGCCGTTCTGTCCGTAGTCATAGACTGCACCGAGGCCGTCATATATGTCGCTTGACGGGAATACAAATCCGTACTCTTTGCAATGTGAGATGATTTTCTTGAAAACGTCTTCTTGTTGTGCCATTGTTTTTCGTATAATTTAGTCGTATTTGGTGCAAATTTACGTATAGTTTTTGGATTTTAGGGCTTGTTTTGCCTTTTTTATAATGTGAACCATGAAATTTTGATGGGAAAATTTGGTATTCACACTAAAAAAGCGTAGCTTTGCCGACTGTAAACGAAAATGCACCTTAGATGAGACAGCTTAAAATCACTAAAAGCATCACCAGTCGTGACAGCCAGTCGCTCGACAAGTATCTTCAGGAAATAGGTCGTGAGCAGCTGCTTACTGTCGAGGAGGAGGTCGAGCTGAGCCAGCGTATACGCAAGGGAGACCGCCGTGCGCTCGATATCCTGGTCAAGAGCAATCTGCGCTTCGTGGTGTCTGTGGCCAAACAGTATCAGAATCAGGGCCTGAGCCTTCCTGACCTTATCAATGAGGGTAATGTGGGGCTGATCAAAGCGGCTGAAAAATTTGACGAGACGCGTGGCTTCAAATTCATTTCGTACGCTGTGTGGTGGATACGCCAGACTATACTTCAGGCCCTTGCAGAGCAGAGCCGCATCGTACGCTTGCCCTTGAATCAGGTCAGCGCTGTCAACAAGATTTCGAAGGCCATCACTAAGTTTGAACAGGAGTTTGAGCGCAAGCCGAGCCCTGAGGAGCTGGCAGAACTGGTCAACGAACTGCCCGAGAAGATTAATGACTCGCTGCGCGCAAGTGGCCGCCATGTGAGTGTTGACGCTCCTTTTGTTGAGGGCGAGGACAATAGTTTGCTCGATGTGATGGAGAACTCTGACGCTCCGAGTGCCGACAATACCCTCATCAGCGAGTCGTTAGCTATGGAGATAAGCCGTGCGCTTGATATTCTCAACGAGCGCGAGCGTGATATAATAGAGCTGAGTTTCGGTATTGCCCAGCCTGAGATGACTTTAGAGGAAATAGGCGACCGTTTCGGTCTGACTCGCGAGCGTGTACGTCAGATTCGCGAGAAGGCTATCCGCAAACTGCGCAATGCCAACAAGAAGAGCTTGCTCCGAAGCTATTTGGGATAAGACTTTACTTGCTGAATTTAGGGAACTTGACGGGCATCGAGCCTTTGAGGACGGACTGCTCGGTGAGCTCCACTACTGATGACCATAGGGCGGCATCGTATACGTCCATATCGAAAGACGGCTCTTCGCGGCCGTCTTTTCTGTTGGCGAGCACCTCCTCCATGACTTCGGCTATGCGGAGGTCCATCATGTAATTCATCACATTGGCTACTCCGAGCTGACGGCCTCGCTCTATCATCTCTTTGTATTTTGGAGGGATATGGCTCTCTACATATTGTACTGCCTGGTCTCCAGTCATGCTCACTGTCTCTGGATTGGAGCCTGCAGTCTGTATCTGGATTGTGGGGGTGGGATATTTCTGTGCGTAGCCCAGGACTCCGCACACGGTCTGCATACGGTTGTATGGGCGCGGTGTGGAGATGTCATAGTGCAAGAGTATGGAGACTCCGCCCTGTGTGCGTATGAGCGAGGTATTGGTGTGGTCGCCGGGTATCTGTGAAGAGAGTGACACGATGTAGTCGAGGGTGTCGCCTTTGGGCAGGAGCTGGCACATGGGGCCGAGAGCATGTGTCGGATACGGGTTGCCTGCATGGCGGCGTCCCTGGTTGCGCATCCAGCCGTCGGGGACGGTGTGGGCGTATGCTCCTTCGAGATGTTTTATCCTGCCAAAGAGGCCCTGCCTTACCATTTCTACTATACCGAGATGCCATGTGTCGTAGCAGCAGTTCTCGAGTATGATACAATGGCGTCGCGTCTCTTGTGCCACGCACACTATCGTGTGGCATTCTGCGATGGTCAGGACTGCAGGCACTTCGAGTGCTACGTCTTTTCCTGCCCGCATGGCCTCGACTGCCATGGTGGCGTGCCACTCCCACGGAGTACATATCCATACGAGATCAACATCTGCTTGTCTCACCACTTGACGCCAGTCTTTGTCTGTGTCGCACTCGACACAGACGTTTATGCTCGGTATGAAGCGTAGCCTGTCCCGTGTGGCGCGTCCACGCTGACCCATTCCTATGATTGCTGTGTTTATCATCGTGTACTTAGTATTCCATGCTCCTTGGCTTGTCTTATCTGCCGCCATACTTCATCTGTGAGTCCCTGGCCTTCATATCGCGGATTGGTCTCTATTTGTTGGCGTATCCATGTGCTGCTCATGTCTACGAGCGGGAACTGAGCGAATCTTACGTCGCCTCTGCGTTCGGCAAAGCCTTCCTCGTCAGGGACGTTCTCTCTCTGCTGACTGCGAGGTAGCACTATGACGGCATAGTTGTCGAGGATTTCCTGCCAATGATACCAATGGTCGAAGATAATCCAGTTGTCCCGACCAATGACGAGCACGAACTCACGCTCGGGATAGCGTCGCTCGAGAGCTTGCAGTGTATCTGCCATATAACTGGGACGCGGCAGACCAAACTCGATATCCGAGACCTCCACTCTGTCGATGTCGCTCACAGCCTGTCGTGCGAGGGCGAGGCGAAGCTCGTCGTCCCAAAGGCTGGCATTGTTCTTGAGCGGGTTTTGCGGGCTTACCACGAGCCACAGCTCATCGACCATGCCTGTACTCACGAGCTGCCGCGCCATGGCGGTATGACCCGTGTGTATGGGGTTGAAGCTACCACCATATACTCCCGTGACAGTCTTGGCTTTTACGTGATTATGCATCTTGCTTGTCTGCTTCTGTTTACAAAGTTAGGAATTATCATTGAGAAATGAGCAACTTTTGCCTGACTTTGTTGATATTTTTGCAAAAATATCGTATCTTTGCAAGTGAACAAAACATTTGGAAATGATTTTATCAATGACTGGCTACGGCAAGGCTTCTATTGTCTTCCGTGACAAGAAGATTACTGCCGAAATACGCTCGCTCAACAGCAAACTGCTCGACCTCTCCACACGCATAGCTCCTCTTTATCGCGAGAAGGAGATGGAGATTCGCACTATGGTCTCAGAGACCCTGGAGCGTGGCAAGGTTGAATTGTGCCTTTGGATAGAACGCGAGGAGACGACTCTGGCGGCCAAGATAAACGGTGCGCTTGCCGCTTCGTACTACAAGCAGATTGCCGAGGCTTCCGAGACTTACGGCATACCTGCCCCGGCAGACCCTTGGCAGTTGCTCTTGCGTATGCCTGAGGTGATTGACAAGCAGGAGGTACAGGAGGTGCTCAGCGATGAGGAATGGGACGTGGCGCGCTCTGCTGTCAAGTCTGCCATAGGGCAGCTCATGGATTTCCGCCGTCAGGAGGGTGCTGCCCTTGAGAGCAAGTTCCGCGAGAAGATTGACAACATCGAGGCTCTACTCAAGAGAATTGAGCCTTACGAAGTGGCCAGGACTCTCAAGATACGCCAGCGTCTCGAAGATGCATTGTCGGCCATTCCCGAGGTGGACTATGACCGCGGACGTCTCGAACAGGAGATGATTTTCTATATCGAAAAACTCGACATCAACGAGGAGAAGCAGCGTTTGAGCAACCACCTCAATTATTTCCGTACCACTCTCGACGGCCCTCACGGCCAGGGCAAGAAGCTGGGATTCATAGCTCAGGAGATGGGACGCGAGATCAACACCACGGGCAGCAAAGCCAATCAGGCTGAGATGCAGAAAATCGTGGTGAAGATGAAGGACGAACTTGAGCAGATCAAGGAGCAGGTGTTGAACGTGATGTAAGTGATTTATGAGAGGAAAACTGTTGATTTTCTCTGCTCCGAGCGGATCGGGCAAGAGCACCATAGTAAAGTGGCTGATGACTGAGCATCCCGAATTGAAGATGTCGTTCAGCGTAAGTGCCACATCGCGTCCTCCGCGTTGCAACAATGGGGTGATGGAACGGGATGGTGTGGAGTATTTCTTTCTCACGCCCGAGGAATTCCGGCACAAGATAGAAGCTGGTGAGTTTCTCGAATACGAGGAGGTCTATCACGACCGATTCTACGGCACTCTGCGCAGTCAGGTCGAGGCCCTTCTCGACGAGGGTGTCAACGTTGTGCTTGACATAGACGTCAAGGGTGGCATCAATATCAAGAGAATGTATGGTGCGCAAGCTCTGAGCATGTTTATACAGCCCCCTTCGGTCGAGGAGCTGCGACGTCGCCTCGAAAGCCGTGGCAGCGATGCACCAGACCAGATACAGATACGTCTGGACAAGGCGGAATACGAGATGTCTTTCGCTCGCGAATTTGATCATATTATCGTCAATGATGAGCTTGACAAAGCTGAAGCAGAGGCTCTTGCGCTCATCGGTGACTTCATACACAATGCTGACTGACCATGGCGACAATCCTGACTATAGAGACAAGTACCAATGTGTGCTCGGTAGCCGTAGCTGAAGACAATCATGTCATCTTCCACCAAGAAGACATGGAGGGTCCCTCACATGCCGTGCAATGTGGAGTATTCGTTCAGGACGCCTTGTCTTTTGCCGAAAGTCATGCCATACCTCTCGATGCCGTAGCTGTAAGCGAAGGGCCTGGCAGCTATACTGGTCTGCGCATAGGGGTAAGCATGGCCAAGGGTGTGGCGTACGGACGCAACGTCCCTCTCATCAGCATTCCCACCCTCGAACTCATGTGCGTGCCCGTCCTGCTTTATCACGAGGAGATACCCGAAGATTCCCTGCTCGTACCGATGATTGATGCACGGCGCATGGAGGTATATGCAGCCGTCTATGACAGGTCTCTCAAGCGCGTGCGTGACATATGCCCCGACATTGTCACAGCCGACACCTATGCCAGCTATCTCGACCGCGGTCCTGTGGTATTCTTTGGCAATGGGGCGGACAAGACCAAGTCTGTCATACAGCACCCTAATGCAATTTTCATTGACGGCATACATCCTTTGGCGAGCAATGCAGGCCCTTTGGCAGAGATGCGGTTCCGTCGCAATGAGTTTGCTGATACGGCATATTTTGAGCCTTTCTATCTCAAGGAGTTTCAGGCTACCAAGTCCAAGCCTTTACTGTGACTTTCCCGTCACTCTTTTAGACCAACGACATTATGAATAATTTTCTATACAACACCGAACTGGAAAAAATCACCATGAAAAGCTACGGACGCACCGTACAGGAGATGGTGAAGCATTGTCTTGCTATTCAGGACAGGGACGAACGACAGCAATGTGCCAACACTATCATACAGGTTATGGCACGTCTCTCTCAGGAAAATCCCACCAACCCCATTGTCCAGTCCAAATTGTGGAATCACCTCGCGATTATATCCGATTTCAAATTGGACATCGACTACCCCGTACAGATCATACGCAAGGAGGATGTCATGCAGCGCCCCCAGCCTATGTCTGTACCTCAGACTCAGATTAGACACCGCCACTATGGCCATATCGTCGAGCAGGCTCTCAGTTGTCTGAAAGACATGGAGGAGGGTCCTGAGCGTGATGCCCTCGCAGGTCAGATAGCTGACCGTATGCGACAGAGCCTCTTCACATGGAATCCCGACGTGATGAGCGAAGAGAAGGTCATGCGCGACATTGAGCAATATACCCAATCTCAGGAAATCATGGATTCGCTCGAAGGACACAAGTTTGCACCGCTGCAAAACGTGTCGGTCATGGCTCAGTTCAACAAGAAAAAATCAAAGAAATACAACAGAACATAACCTCTTCATGGCAGCATTCATCATCGAAGGCGGACACCCTCTAAAGGGCAGTATTACACCTCAGGGAGCGAAAAACGAGGCCCTGCAGGTACTCTGTGCGACGCTGCTCACCGACGAGCCTGTACGTATCAGCAATATCCCCGACATTGACGATGTCAACAACCAGATACGCCTGTTGCAGGACATTGGTGTCAAGGTACACCGGCATGCCAAGGGCGACTTCACCTTTCAGGCCAACGAGATAAACACCGATTTTGTACAGAGCGACGAGTTTCTGGAGCGTTGCTCACGTCTGCGTGGCAGCGTGATGCTCATAGGCCCCCTCGTGGCGCGTTTCGGACACGCTATGGTGAGCAAGCCCGGTGGCGACAAGATTGGGCGCAGACGTCTTGACACTCATTTCCTGGGTATTCAGACACTTGGAGCCGTTTTTTCTTATGATGCCAGGCGCGAGGTCTTTGACATTCGTGCTGGGCGTCTTCACGGCTCATATATGCTGCTTGACGAAGCTTCCGTGACTGGTACTGCCAATATAGTCATGGCAGCCGTCCTTGCCAAGGGGCAGACGACTATCTACAATGCTGCTTGTGAGCCTTATCTGCAGCAACTCTGTCTTATGCTCAACGCGATGGGAGCTCGTATCAGCGGTATTGCGTCTAATCTCCTCACCATCGAGGGGGTGGATTCTCTCCATGGCACTTCTCACCGCATTCTGCCCGACATGATTGAGGTTGGCTCGTTCATAGGTATGGCAGCGATGTGTGGCGAGGGCATACGCATCGAGAATGTCAACTATGACAAACTTGGCATCATTCCTGCCACGTTCCGCCGCTTGGGCATCGTCGTGGAGCAGCAAGGTGATGACATCTATATACCCCGTCAGGACCATTATCAGATTGAATCCTTTATTGATGGTTCGTTTATGACTATTGCCGATGCCCCCTGGCCCGGTCTTACCCCTGACCTCCTGAGCGTATTGCTCGTCGTAGCCACTCAGGCCAAGGGCAGTGTGCTGATTCACCAGAAGATGTTTGAGAGCCGACTTTTCTTTGTCGACAAACTCATTGACATGGGGGCCCAGATTATCCTTTGCGACCCTCATCGTGCTGTGGTCGTCGGTCACAACAAGGAGTTCAAACTCCGCGCAGGGCGTATGACTTCGCCTGACATACGCGCCGGTATCGCTTTGCTGATTGCCGCTCTTAGTGCCGACGGAGTCAGCCGCATCGACAATATTGGCCAGATAGACCGCGGATATGAGAATATTGAGTCACGCCTTAATGCTCTCGGAGCAAAAATCACGCGAGAATGAATACACCCTCTGAGCTTGTCAACACCGACACTTGCTATAAGATTGGCGTCATTACACGCACACACGGCACTCGTGGCGAGCTGTCTATGAATTTTACCGATGACGTATGGGATCGCGCTGACGCTTCGTACGTCTTTCTGATGATTGACGGCATTCTGGTGCCTTTCTTTCTCGAAGCTTGGCGTTTCCGCAGTGACAGCGTTGCCTTGCTCAAGTTTCAAGACATCGACACGAGCGAGTCCGCACAGGAATGGGTGGGCTGCGAGGTATGGTTTCCCCATAGTCTCACTCCAGAGCCTGATGGCGATGAGGAGTATACTTGGCGTCATTTCACGGGGTGGACTGTCATTGACCAGGAAGCCGGCGTATTGGGCAACATCGACCATGTGGAGGACTCTACGTCCAACACTCTCTTCTGCATAGGTCAGTATATGATTCCTGCCAACGAGGCTTTTATCTCAAGTATTGATGCCAAAACCCGTACCATTCACACCATTTTGCCCCAAGGGCTCTTAGAATTATGAAACGCAAGATTTGTATACTCGGTTCTACCGGCTCCATAGGCACTCAGGCTCTTGACGTAATCAGAGCGCACAGTGACCTTTTTGAAGCATACGTCCTCACAGCAGGCAGCAACGCAGACCTTCTTGTCAAACAGGCTCGGGAGTTTGAGCCATGTGCCGTAGTGATTGCCGATGAGTCGCAATACGACAAGGTGAGCGACGCCTTGTCTGACCTCCCTATCCAGGTTTATGCTGGTAGCGAAGCTCTCTGTCAGGTGGTGACGATGGAGCCCATAGACATAGTGCTCACTGCTCTCGTGGGCTTCAGCGGCCTTAGACCGACTATCGCCGCTATCGGGGCCAACAAGCCCATTGCCTTGGCCAACAAGGAGACTCTCGTCGTAGCCGGCGAGCTCATCACCCGTCTGTGCTGCGAGCATCACGTAGCCATGCTCCCCGTAGACAGCGAGCATAGCGCTATATTCCAGAGCCTCATGGGAGAACATAGTGCCATCGAGAAAATCATCCTCACGGCCAGCGGTGGCCCTTTCCGTACGTTTACTCTCGACGAGATGCGCCATGTCACTGCTGTCCAGGCTCTCAAACACCCCAACTGGGATATGGGAGCCAAGATTACCATCGACTCGGCAAGTATGATGAACAAAGGCTTTGAGGTCATCGAAGCCAAATGGCTCTTTGATGTAGAGCCAGAGCGCATTCAGGTGGTGGTACACCCTCAAAGCATAGTGCACAGTGCCGTGCAATTTGAGGACGGCGCCGTCAAGGCCCAACTTGGAGCCCCAGATATGCGTGTGCCCATTCAGCTTGCTCTCTCCTACCCCGAACGTCTGAAGAGCGACTTCCCCCGCATAGACTGGTGGGATATGAAAGACTTGAGCTTTGAACGTCCAGACCTGGAGCGTTTCCCCTGCCTTGCCCTCGCCTACGAGGCCACTCGACGCAAAGGCAATGCCCCTTGCGTACTCAATGCAGCCAATGAGGTGGTCAACCTGGCTTTCCGTCAGGAGCGCTGTGGCTTTCTCCAAATGGCCGACGTCATCTCTGAGACCCTCGCACGCGTACCATATATAAAGACTCCTGCGCTCGAAGATTATCTTGCCACCGATGCTGAGTCACGCCGCGTGGCGACACAACTTTTATCTTAACGAATTATGGAATACAGTATCATACTTATCAAGGCCTTTCAGCTCGTCTGCTGTCTGAGCCTTCTGGTCGTCCTGCATGAGGGCGGTCATTTCCTCTTTGCGAAACTCAATGGTGTCAAGGTGGAGAAGTTCTATATGTTCTTCAATCCCTACTTTCATCTCTTCTCTACTCGCGACAAGTGGTTTACACGCCTATTCCCCTACTTCAAGGACAACGAGACAGAATATGGCATTGGCTGGATACCCCTCGGTGGCTACGTCAGCATCGCCGGCATGGTCGATGAGACCAA
>CALZLQ010000011.1 GCA_945788385.1 uncultured Prevotellaceae bacterium | reverse complement strand
GGGGGGTGAGTGTGGTTTTGTATCTTTGGGTGATGGGGTATGGCTCTGCTTTGTCCGTGGTGGCGTGGCGTGATTGGAGGGTGTCGATGCGTTGGGTGATGGCTTGCTCGAGGAAATGTGCTGCGTTGGGCTGGCTTCCTCGGGCTGGGATGGCTCCTATGTGGCGGTATATTGTTTGGGGTATTTGGTACATGTTCATCAGGGGTGTGGCTTGGGGTATGAGGCTTTGGCTGCCTGGGCTGTGTGGTGTGGTGTGGAGTCGCTGGGCGAGTTGTCCTTGCTCGCTGAGGGCGTAGTGGTATATCGCAAGGGTATTATGGTCTGCGTTGTGGATGGTGTGTGGGGGGTGCTTGGTGATCTGGGTGTAGTCTTGTTGGAGGAGATGACGTGACTGGTGTATCTGCTGGTGGAGATTGATGTCTGAGGGGGTTAGGCTGAGGGAAAAGAGGATACCGATGCAATGGATTGATATGTTGGGTACTAGGTAGACGCTGAGGGGTGAGTGTTCGGAACGGCGCTCGTGTATGGCGAGGGCTGCAAAGATGGCGACGATGGTGAATAGGATTTGCAGAATGGCGGTGAGTATGGGAAAACTGGTGTGGCTGCTGGCTGCATCTTGGATTGATGTGCCGCTGAGGCACCCGAGTATGGTGTATGATGGGATAAGGGCGAGGGCTTTGTAGCGCAGGGGGAAGTCAAAGACTCGATAGAGTATCAGGGCTGGGAGTATACTCAGAATGGTACCTATGATGGCTATGAGGTTTCGTGTGTCGAGGTCATACTGGCCTGACTTGATGTAGTACAGGAGTAGGGCAAGGTCTCCTCTGTAGCTGTAGAAGGTGGTCATTGAGTAGACTGCAAACAACAGAAGGCAGGCTCCCACGAGGAAGCCAGCCATCTGTTGCGTGGTCTTGTAGTGATACTTCATCCTTGTTGTTGTTTTCGGAACGGAAAACTGTCGGTCTATCTGTCTTTTGGGTCGTTCAGTCTTTGGTCATGCGTAGCACGCAGGCGCTGCGTGCTGGCAGGTAGAGTTTTAGCCAACCTTTTCCGTCGCGGGCGAGGTCGCGGTCGTAGATGGTCAGGTGTCTGAGACTGTCGTCGTTGAATCCTTTGCCGCCGTATTTGGTAGCATCGGTATTGAGGAGGTACTCGTATGTGCCTGCCTTGACCATGAAGCCGTAGTCGGTGTATGAGCGTGTGGGACTGAAATTGAAGAAGAAGAGTAGCTCGCCTCGCTGGAAGGCGAAGACTTGGTCGCCGTCGTTGTGCCATATCTCGGTGACGTGGGTCTTTTGTATGTCTTTCTCGCTCTTGAGGATCTTGAGCATAGCGCGGTCGAAGTCTCCGAGGTAGTGGAAACAGAGTTCTTTGTTGTCGACGAGGTTCCATTGACGACGTGCGTACTTGTGGCTCCAACCGTTGCCTTCGCGGGGGAAATCTATCCATTCGGGGTGGCCGAACTCGTTGCCCATGAAGTTGAGGTAGCCGCCGTTGATGGTTGAGGCGGTGACGAGGCGTATCATCTTGTGGAGTGCGATGCCGCGCTCTACGGTGTAGTTTTCGTCGCCTTTCTTGAAGTGCCAGTACATGTCTGCATCTACGAGACGGAAGATGATGGTCTTGTCGCCTACGAGGGCTTGGTCGTGTGACTCGCAGTATGAGATGGTCTTCTCGTCGGCTCTTCGGTTGGTGGTCTCCCAAAGGATGCTGCTGGGCTTCCAGTCTTCGTCGCGGAGCTCTTTGATGATCTTTATCCAATAGTCTGGTATGTTCATGGCCATGCGGTAGTTGAATCCGTAACCGCCGGATTCAAAACTTGCTGCGAGTCCTGGCATGCCGCTGACTTCTTCGGCTATGGTGATGGCGTTGCGATTGACTTGGTGTATGAGACAGTTGGCAAGGGTGAGATAGACTATTGCGTTGTCGTCTTGGCTGCCGTTGTAGTAGTCGCCGTAACCACCGAAGGCTTGTCCTAATCCGTGGCTGTAGTAGAGCATTGAGGTGACTCCGTCAAAACGGAATCCGTCGAAGTGGAACTCGTCAAGCCAGTATTTGCAGTTGGAGAGGAGGAAATGGAGGACTTCGTTTTTGCCGTAGTCGAAGCAGAGGCTGTCCCATGCTGGATGTTCGCGACGGTCGCCTTGGTAGAAGTATTGACAGGGGTCGCCGGCGATGTTGCCGATGCCTTCCATCTCGTTCTTGACGGCGTGTGAGTGTACGATGTCCATGATGACGGCTATGCCAAGACTGTGGGCTTCGTCGATGAGGGCCTTGAGTTCTTCGGGGGTACCGAAACGGCTGCTGGAGGCGAAGAAGTTGCTGACGTGGTATCCAAAACTGCCGTAGTAGGGGTGTTCCTGGATAGCCATAATCTGTATGCAGTTGTAACCTGCTTTGTGGACGCGTGGCAGGACGTTGTCTTTGAACTCGGTGTATGTGCCTACTTTTTCGGCATCTTGACCCATGCCGATATGGCACTCATAGATGAGGAGTGGGCTTGTATTGGGCTTGAATTTGTTTACTTTCCACTCGTATGGTGTCTCTGGCTCCCATACTTGGGCTGAGAAAATCTTGGTGACATCGTCTTGAACTACGCGGCGCACCCATGCTGGTATGCGTTCGCCTTGTCCGCCTTCCCAATGTACGCTGAGCTTGTATAGATCGCCGTGTTTCAGGGCTTGAAGGGGTAGCTTGAGCTCCCAATTGCCGTTGTCGATTCGCTTGAAGGCGTAGTGGCCGTCTTCTTTCCAGCCGTTGAAGTCTCCTATGAGATATATGGATGTGGCGTTGGGTGCCCACTCTCGGAGTATCCAGTTTTTGCCTTCTTTGTGGAGACCGAAATAGAGGTAGCCTGTGGCAAATTCTGAGAGGGTCTTCTTGCCGCCTTGGGTGAGCTCGTCGATTTTGTTGAGGGCGGACTGATGTCTGCCGTTGATGGCATCTGCGAACTCAGCCAGATACTTGTCGTTTTTGATCAATCGCAACACTTGTGGCTGGACTGGGTCAGCTGCCTTTTTGGTGGGTTTCTTGGCTGCAGCTTTCTTGGTGGGGGCTTTCTTGCTTGTAGCTGTACTTGCTTTTCTGGTGGTCTTGGATGTCTTTTCGGCATCAGATTTCTTGGTAGCCATAATTCTATTATATTTTTTTATTTGTCTTTTGGATAATTCGCAATGGTCAGGCTTTTACTTTGAATACTGCTTTCTTTATGCCTTGGGTCGTGATGGCTGGGCTGTGTCCTTCGCCTGGAAAATGTATGGACATCTCTCCTACCCTGACGGTATAGTATGTGGTGGGAGTATCGGGGTGTAGGCTGCTGTCACTCTGGGGGTCGTATGTCTGGGGGGTGACGGTGTTGGCGGGACGATAGCCTTGTATCTCGTCTCCACTGATGGGGACGTGGATGTCTATCATCTGGCGGTGTGTCTCCATCTGAGCCTGATTGTATGCCTTGGGCGATGTCTGGAATATATTGACGCTGACTTGGTCGTTGTCTATGTCGTAGTGCCCTAGGGGGAGTTGTGCGAGGTCATGGGTGGCAAGAAATTGTATGACTCTCGCGAAGCGTGGATTGAGGGCTGTATATGTGCCTAACTTGTCGATTGTATCGTGTATCATGAGGCTGTCTGGGTTTGTTTGTGCTATGGGTTGGTTGACTTCTTTACTTTTTCGCCTCGTCTGAATTGACCTTCGTAACGTCCGTCTTTGTCTTCGAGTATACCGTAACCTTCTTTCAGCCCGTTTTTGAATCCTCCTTTGTACTTCACGCCGTCGCTTTGATGAAGTGTGCCTTGACCTTCCATCTTGCCTTCGACCCATTCTCCTTCGTATACGTCTCCGTTGGCCCAGGTGTATTTGCCTCGACCGTGTTGTTGGCCTTTTTTCCATTGGCCTGTGTAGGAGGCTCCATTTTGCCATGTGAATGCGCCTTGGCCGTTGTACTGGCCATCGAGGAAACTTCCTACGTAACGGTCTCCATTGCTGAATGTGAAGATGCCTTCGCCTGTGCGCTGTCCGTTGACGTATTGGCCATCGTATCTGTTGCCGTCTTGAAAGGTGTAGATACCTCGGCCGTGTTGCTGGTCATTGGCCCAGTCGCCGATGTATTTGTCGCCTGAGGAATAGTAGAAGGTGCCTTTGCCCCATTTCATGTTGTCACGCCATTGCCCGTCGTAGATGTTGCCATTTGCCCAATCAAATATACCTTGGCCGTTTTTCTTGTCTGACTTCCAGAGTCCTTTGTAGCTCGCTCCGTTCTTGTAGGAATATGTGCCTTGACCGTCACGCTTGTCGTTGAGCCAATTTCCGTCGTATATGTCGCCGTTGTAGTAGTACATGATGCCATGACCATGCTGGTAGTCACGGAACCATAGGCCTTCGTAGCGGTTGTTGTTGATGAAATAATAGGTGCCACGACCATGCTGCTGGTTTTGATACCATTCTCCCTCGTAGCGTTCGCCATCTGCAAATTGGTATACGCCATAACCTTGACGCTTGCCTTTTACGTATTGTCCTTCGTGGCGGTCTCCGTTTTTGAAGATTGTGACTCCTTTGCCGTATGGCTTGGAGCGGAAGAGTTCTCCTTGATATGACCCTCCTTCGGGGAATTCGTATGTCCCTATCCTTATCTCCTGTGCTCTGAGTGTTGCGACCATGAGCAAACTTAGGGGCAGGATGATCAGAATCTTCTTTGGTATAGAAATATTGCGTAACAATGCTTGACTATTTTATGTTCGCAAGCAAAGTTACGCAAATTTATCTTAAATTCAAAATGTGTTTGGACTTTAATGTGTTCTTTTTTTGTTTTTTTTGCTTTTTACTGCAAAAATCTGTTTATATTGGAAGACTTGCATCTGGTGTAGAGGTTGTGGCGGTGGTGGTGCTGTCTGTCTGGGCGGCTTGGGCATCGTAGCGTGCTCCTAGGGGTGCTTGGAATGTCTCGCTTGGACTATAGCCAAGGGCTGGAATGGCGTAAATGCGTTTGAGGAAGTTGGCAGCTATGGGTAGCGCGGCGGCTGCTCCCTGCCCGTACGACATGGAGGCGAAGTGTACGTCACGTTCGTCTCCTCCTACCCATGCTCCGTATGCTAGACTGGGGGTATAACCGACGAACCACCCGTCGGTATTGTCATTGGTGGTACCTGTCTTGCCTGCCATTTCTGACTTGATGTTGTATCGGCTGCGCATTCTGGCTCCTGTGCCTGAATTGATGACTCCTTGCATCAGGGTGACCATCTTCCATGCGGCATCGGGACTGAGGACGTTATGTATGTCTGGATGGAATTCTGCTATGGTGTTGCCTTCGTTGTCTTCGATTCGTGTGACAAAGCGTGGGGCACGACGCATGCCTCCCATGGGGAATGCTGTGTATGCGCTGACCATCTCAAGGACGCTGATTTCTGCTGCCCCAAGACAAATGGACATGGTAGCTGGAATATTATTGTTGCGCACGCCAAACTCGTGTATGAGGGTAACGAGCATCTCTGGGTCTAACTGGTTCATGAGCCACGCTGATATCCAGTTGTTGGACTGGGCAAGCCCCCAACGGAGTGTGACCATCTCTCCTATGCGCGACTTGCCTGAATTGCGTGGGGTCCAGGTCTGGTTGCCTATATGATAGGTCTGCTGGACATTGGGGGCGAGATCATCGGGGGTAAAACCGTTGTCCATGGCGAGGGCGTAGAGGAATGGCTTGATGGTAGAGCCTACTTGACGACGTCCCTGCCCTGCCATGTCGTATCGGAAATGGGTGTAGTCGACTCCTCCTACGTAGGCTTTGACATCGCCTGTCATGGTCTCCATGCACACAAAGCCTGTATGAAGGTAGCCTTTGTAGTAGCGTAAGGAGTCAAGAGGGCTCATGATGGTATCTATGTCTCCATGAGGGCTATAGACTGTCATCTCTATTTTTTCCTTGAAGGCTTGCTCTATTTCTTGGTCTGTATGACCGTTTTTTTTCATCATGACGTAGCGCTCGCTTTGACGCTTGGCTCTGTCTATGTCGTTTGCTACTTGCTTGGGGCTGAGTCCGCGATAGTATGGGCGATTGGGATTGCCTGCCTGCTCGCGTTCGAATGCTGGCTGGAGGTAGCATGTGACGTGCTCAAAGACACTCTGCTCGGCTGCTTCTTGCATACGGCTGTCGAGGGTGCTGTAGATCTTGAGTCCGTCGGTATAAAGGTTGTAGGGACGTCCTTCGCGGTTGAGGTTCTTGTTGCACCACCCATAGAGCGGATCATTCTCCCACGCGAGTGAATCTTCGTAGTATTTCTGGTTCTGCCATGAAGCATAGTCCGAACGTACTGGGCGCCTGGCCATTAGAACTTGGCGCAGGTACTCGCGGAAATAGGTACCTATGCCACTCTTGTGGTCCACGCGATGGAAGTTAAGTGTCAACGGTATGGATTTGATGCTGTCTGACTGTGCTGCGGTGAGGTAACCTGATTTGTACATCTGGTCGATGACTACGTTGCGACGTTGCTGAGTCCTCTCGGGCGAGCGGATAGGATTAAAATAGGACGGATTCTTGCACATGCCTACGAGAGTGGCTGCCTCTTCTATAGTGAGGTTATTGGGGTCTTTGTTGAAATAGGTTCGCGACGCGGTCTTGATACCCACGGCATTGTGTAGGAAATCGAAGTAGTTGAGGTAGAGCGTGATTATCTCTTCCTTTGTATAATAACGTTCGAGTTCGAGGGCTATCATCCACTCTATGGGTTTCTGCATGAGACGTTCCATAGTGCTCTCGGCACGTTCGCTATAGAGCTGCTTTGCAAGCTGCTGTGTGATGGTAGAGCCTCCTCCTGCATTCTTCTGTCCTAATATGCCACGCTTGATGATAGCACGCATGAGTGCCTTGATGTCAATACCTGAATGATCGTAGAAGCGTTCGTCTTCGGTGGCAATGAGCGCATTGACAAGGTCTGGCGATATGGAGTCATATTCGGTGAAGATACGGTTTGTTGCGCCATAACTGTATGTACCAACGAGTTTGCCGTCTGTGCTGACCACTTGGGTGGCGAACTTGTCCACAGGATTGGATAGTTGCTGCATCTCTGGCATATATCCGACATATCCCAAGCCTATAGACAGGAGTATGCCAATTGAGGTTATGATGCCGCAGATGAGCAGCACCCATATGGCGATTATTATTTTTTTTACCATTCTATATTAAATAGACTTCTGTTGATTCATAAGCGGGTTTCTGTCTGACAACGTTTGACGATGTTTCCTGCCCACCAGCCATTTATTTTTTTTTGCATGAGAATTATTCCACGACTTTTACCTCGGCTCGTGGCACATCCTTGTTGCAGTAGCAGCAACGCAGATACCCTTTATGTACCTCACGAAAACGTGTCTGCATGGGCTCATTGTTGGTGATACACTTGGGATTTGGGCAGCGCACAATGCCGACAAGTTCATCAGGCATTTGTACAGTGCGTTTCTCCACCACTTGGTAATTTCGTATGATACAGAGGGAAACATTGGGAGCTACGGCGGAAAGCTGATTAAGCTCTTCGTCTGTAAAATATCGGTCAGCAATCTTGATAATGCTCTTGCTTCCCATGTGAGCACTCTTGAGGTTGAAGCCCACAGTAACAGCGGACTTGCTCTGACTCAAGTGAAGCATACTTACAATGTCAAAAAGACGGTCATTAGGGATATGGTCTATGACGGTGCCGTTTTCGATGGCGGCTACGAGTAGTTTCTTGTCTTCCATCTTGATTTACTAATCTACATTAAGGTTTGGTTACTCTGCTTGTTTGATTTGCTCCAGCGTGATACCCAAAACATCACAAATCAAAGCCTGGCGGGCATACAGTCCATTCTGAGCCTGCTGAAAATAATAAGCGTATTTTGTATCATCAATGCTGTATTCTATCTCGTTGACGCGAGGAAGCGGGTGAAGAATCTTCATATTATCCTTGGCCTTAACAAGCATATCCTTCTTCAAGAGGTAACGGTCCTTGACACGCTCATATTCATCAAGATCTACAAAGCGTTCTTTCTGCACCCTTGTCATGTAGAGTATGTCTGCCCCGCTGATGGTGTCAGCATCAAAGTCCTTATGCTCGACGTAGGTGATGCCATGCTCATCACAGTAATTCTTGTAGACATCTGGCATGGCGAGCTCATCGGGTGAGATGAAATGGAAGGTGGGATTGAAATGACGCATGGCCATGAGGAGGGAGTGGACGGTACGACCGTACTTGAGATCGCCGACCATATAGATATCGAGGTTATCGAGAGTGCCCTGTGTCTGGTATATCGTATATAGGTCGAGCATCGTTTGCGACGGATGTTGATTGGCACCGTCTCCTGCATTCATGATAGGCACTGGGGCTATTTCGCTGGCGTATTGCGCTGCACCCTCAAGATAGTGTCGCATGACGATGACGTCCGCATAGTTACTGACCATCATGATAGTATCCTTGAGTGTCTCCCCCTTGGTGCCACTGGTCACCTTTGGATCTGCAAAACCTATGACTCGGGCTCCAAGACGATTGGCTGCCGTCTCAAAACTGAGACGTGTACGAGTGGATGGTTCGAAAAAGAGGGTCGCCACCACCCTACCGTCAAGAATCTTGCGGTTTGGCTGACGCTCAAACTCCTGCGCCATCTGTATCAAATACTCTATTTTCTCTCTCGAATGACCTGCTATGGTCACCAGACTTTTTTGCTTCATAGTATTTAGTAAGCGATTTTTATATGTCACAAAGATAACCATTTTTTTGCTTTGTATACCACTCAAATGAAGTCTTATTTTCATTATTTATGGTATTTTGCAGAAAAAATATGGTTGAAATGTCCGAAATTTGTAATTTTTATAATAAATTTGCTCACCTTATACAACAAACAACGGGTAAACAGTAAAACAGTTATTATAATGGAACAGGTTTTTGACCTTATCAACGAGGAGCGCGCACGTCAGATGCGTGGTATTGAGCTCATCGCAAGTGAAAATTTTGTATCAGATCAGGTAATGCAAGCTATGGGTAGCGTGCTGACCAACAAATACGCTGAGGGGTATCCCGGCAAGCGTTACTATGGTGGTTGCCAAGTCGTGGACAAGGTAGAGGAGTTGGCTATCAAGCGTGTATGCAAGCTCTTTGACGCGGAGTATGCCAATGTGCAGCCCCACTCTGGTGCACAGGCCAATGCTGCCGTATTCCTGGCCGTGCTCAACCCTGGAGACACTTTCATGGGACTAAATCTTGATCACGGAGGTCACCTCAGCCATGGTTCGCTGGTTAACACTTCGGGCATAATTTACAAGCCCGTCGGGTATAACCTCAACAAAGAAACGGGACGGGTGGACTACGACGAGATGGAACGTCTGGCACATGAGCACAAGCCCAAGATGATCATCGGTGGTGGTAGCGCATACTCACGCGAGTGGGACTACAAGCGCATGCGCAAGATTGCTGACGAGGTCGGTGCTATTCTCATGATAGACATGGCTCACCCCGCAGGACTTATCGCAGCAGGAGTGCTTGACAATCCTGTAAAGTATGCACATATCGTCACATCTACGACACACAAGACCTTGCGTGGACCACGTGGTGGTATCATTCTGATGGGCAAGGACTTTCCCAACCCATGGGGCAAGACAACGCCCAAGGGTGAGATAAAGATGATGTCAACTCTGCTCAACAGCGCAGTCTTCCCTGGCATACAAGGCGGTCCGTTAGAGCACGTCATAGCAGCAAAAGCAGTAGCCTTTGGCGAGTGCCTCAAGCCAGAGTGGAAAGAATACGCCATGCAAGTCAAGAAAAATGCAGCATGCCTCGCCGACGAGCTGACAAAACGCGGCTTTTATATCGTAAGTGGCGGTACAGACAATCACTCTATGCTTGTAGACCTACGCACTAAGTATCCAAATCTCACAGGCAAAGTAGCAGAAAAAGCGCTCGTGGCAGCAGACATTACCGCCAACAAGAACATGGTGCCTTTTGACAGCCGCTCAGCTTTCCAGACCTCAGGCATACGCCTCGGTACTCCTGCCATCACTACACGTGGGGCCAAGGAGGAGCTGATGGTCAAGATAGCAGCCTTCATAGAGCGCGTCCTTGACGATCCCGAAAACGAAGAAAACATCGCAGCCGTACGCAAAGAAGTAAATGACATCATGGCAGACTACCCTCTCTTTGCCTGGTAAACATTAAATCCAAATCAGTCAGAGCCCCAATGCGCTGACCGACTGATGATATTGGGGAACAGAGAACATTCCAAAGGCAGGTCACACCGCCAAGAGGAAGTCCCGGTTCCCCAATATCTTATATCTTGAATCACAAAATTATATATCTCTAATTTCAATAACAGAACGTAATGAAGAAAGTTACCCTTTTAAATCAATCATTCACACTTTTAGTCCTCAGCATCATATCTCAACCCCGACAAGATTAAGGAATACACAGGCAAGAACTCCAATTACAGCGACATCACATACGACATCATAGGCGAAATAGACCTGACATTCCTCTCACACGAAGCCGCAGGAAAATTCAATGACGAGAACTATTATGGAGAGACTAATGGCAACGTCAGCATCACAACCACCGACAACAAGAGCGGCATGACAAGGGTGGTCACGGCAAACGACAACCGAATCTTCTCACTCACAAAGATATAAAAAACAAGAGGTGCGGCGACACGCCGCACCCACACACTACCACGAAACACGGAGTCTTATCACTCAGTCACCACCATAGTAATCTCATTAAGCAGCATCGCCAGACGGCACCCTGCCTTGTGAAGTTGCTGTTCCACAGTCGGAGACCACCTCGCCACCCAGTCATACGACAAAGGCGAAAGCTGAGGCGTCGTGGCATAAATATCACAAGCTATCAGATGGCTCTCCCTCGCCCAATCAGCAGGAGAACCCTTGGCATATACACGATACAAATCAAGACGATAGCCATCCTCCTCAATTATGGGACTGTCAATTTCCTTGGCCCACTCAGTATACGACCAAGCATGAGCCCTCTCTACAAGACCTGTATCCCACACTTCATGCAAATTAGACGCCACACCAAAAAACTCCACGGGCCAGTCATTGCCTCCCCTATCACTACGATGTCCCACATGTAAAGGCTGATGAATATCACCCACCAAGTGCACGAGCATACGCAAAGCTATCTGACGCTCCGTACGAGAAGCCGTTTCAGACCTAAGCACCTCAACCTGACGCCCTATCGCCCACACGATATGAGTACTGTCCGACACAGCCACAGACAACACCGAATCGACACACTCCTCAGCATCGATATTCACATAATGCCACGACAGAGTATGCTCATAATGTGGCGAATGACTCGCATTGTCCAACCAGTTAGCCCAATACACCAGACTCTTGCCCTCAAAGAGATTGCGTACCATTTCACGCGACTCGCGAGTCAGATGTAGTGTAGCCACAGCAGCCGTGATATCATGCCCCTTCTGCCCCCAACCATATAAGTCGTGGCAAGCAGTCAGGGCAAGAATACATGCTATTATAGTCCTCATAGATCAAGATAGCTATCTTTGAAACCAAGGAAATACAATACTCCGTCGAGCCCAATCGTGTTGATAGATTGGCGGGCATTGGCTACGACCCTCGGCTTAGCATGAAAGGCAATACCGAGACCAGCAAGCGAAATCATAGGGAGGTCATTGGCACCATCTCCCACAGCAATCGTCTGCTCAAGATCCACTTTCTCTACCTGCGCAATAAGGCGAAGCAATTCAGCCTTACGATGTCCATCAACGATTTCACCTACATAATTACCAGTCAACTTACCATCGGGGCCCACCTCAAGTTCGTTGGCATACACATAATCAATACCAAACTTACGCTGTATATACTCGCCGAAATACGTGAATCCTCCGCTGAGGATAGCTATTTTGTAGCCATATTTTTTGAGAACAGACATCATGCGCTCCACGCCCTCAGTGAAAGGGAGGTTCTCCGCAATATCCTTCATGACGCTCACATCAAGCCCCTTGAGCATCTGACAACGTCGCGTAAACGATTCCTTGAAATCTATCTCGCCCTTCATGGCTGACTCAGTAATAGCCGCTACCTGCTCATATACGCCATGACGTCGAGCAAGCTCGTCAATCACCTCTGTCTGGATAAGCGTCGAGTCCATATCAAAGCAAATGAGCCGTCGCATACGCCGATACATATTGTCGAGCTGGAAACTGCAATCGATGTTCATCTCCGAACTCAGAGCAAGCAAGTCTGCCTGCATCTGCCCCCTGTCGCGTGGAGTACCTCGCAAAGAGAACTGTATGCAAGCCTTCATCTTTTCTGCAGGATTGACTATACTCTGACGTCCCGTCAGACGATTGATAGCATCAATATTGAGCCCTTGCTCGGTAATAACTTTTGAGACAGCCTCTATCTGACGCGCTTCAAGACGCCTGCCCAACACAGTCAGGATATAGCGGTTCTTGCCCTGACGCGACACCCAAGCCTCATACTGCTCGAGAGTGATAGGCTTGAAACGTATGTTCTCACCGAGTTCGCTGGTCGTGAAAAGCAAGTCTTTCATCATAGATCCAGAGTGCTGCTCCGCCACGCGGACGAGTATGCCTAGACTAAGAGTACTGTGTATGCCAGCCTGACCAATGTCCTGGATATGCACATCATATCGGGCCAAGACACCCATGAGACGGGATACTATGCCCTCCTTGTCCTGACCCGTAATCTGTATGAGAATTATTTCTTCGTTCATAATTGTAAGTTATACTATACCCTGAGCCATCATAGCCTTGGCCACCTTCATGAATCCAGCTACGTTAGCCCCCTTGACATAGTTGATATATCCTCCCTCTTCACGTCCATGCTGTACACATTGCGTATGAATGCCATGCATTATTTCATGCAGACGTTCATCGACATCCTTCGCACTCCACGAGATGTGCATGGCATTCTGACTCATTTCTAGCCCACTAGTAGCCACGCCACCAGCGTTCACGGCCTTACCAGGAGCGTACAGCATCTTCTTGTTTATAAACAGTTCGATAGCCTCAGGCGTACAACCCATATTGCTTATCTCGCCCACGCAGAGCACCCCGTTTTCGTAGAGTTGACGAGCGTCCTCGCCATTAAGCTCATTTTGTGTGGCACACGGCAAGGCTATGTCTACCCTCTGTTCCCAAGGGCGACGCCCAGGGAAGAACGTGGACGAACTAAATTCGTCAGCATATGGTGCGACAATATCATTACCGCTGGCACGCAATTCAAGCATATAGTCAATCTTCTCGCCGCAGATACCCTCAGGGTCATAGACATAACCATCAGGACCACTGATGGTGACAACCTTGGCTCCAAGCTGGGTAGCCTTGGTGGCAGCACCCCATGCAACATTGCCAAATCCACTTATTGCAACAGTCTTGCCCTTGATGTCATGCCCCGCAGTTTGAAGCATTTCACTAACGAAGTACAGCCCGCCAAATCCCGTCGCCTCAGGACGCACGAGCGAGCCGCCCCACTCCAAGCCTTTGCCCGTGAGGACACCGCTGAAGTCACGAGTGAGACGTTTGTACTGCCCGAAGAGGTAGCCAATCTCACGAGCCCCCACACCGATATCCCCCGCAGGAACATCAATCTCAGGTCCTATATGGCGGAACAACTCGCTCATGAACGACTGGCAGAAACGCATTATCTCAGCATCGCTCTTGCCACGTGGAGAGAAATCAGAGCCACCTTTACCTCCACCCATAGGCAAAGTCGTCAAAGCATTCTTGAACGTCTGCTCAAAACCGAGAAACTTGAGAATGCTCAGATTCACACTCGAGTGGAAACGCAATCCCCCCTTGTAAGGCCCGATAGCACTATTATACTGCACACGATAACCAAGGTTGACCTGAACCTTGCCACTGTCGTCAACCCACGGCACCCTAAAAGTGATGATACGTTCAGGCTCGACAAGACGCTCTATCAGCGAAGCACGCTCGAACTCAGGATGCTTGTCATAAACATCCTTGATACTTATGAGCACTTCATGTACTGCCTGCAGATACTCCTTCTCACCAGGATGCTTAGCTTCCAACGATGCCATAATTTTTGCGATGTCCATCATAATCGTACTGTTTTTGAGTTTTTAGCGACTCTAATTTACGATTATTTTACCACTCCGCAAAACATTTTGAGAAAAGAATACGGCTCACAGTGCACTTCTGCAAGCCGTATATGTCAAATCGAGCAAAAACTCAAAAACGTACTTCAAGCCTGCCCATCTTTGTTTTGGAGTCGCGCATTATGAATACACCCTTCGTCTGCCCATGCCCACGACCAACATCGACACGCTGACCAGAGACATTATACACCTCATACAGTTCAGGAGCAGAATCCACGATATCACAGACAGAAGTGTCATCATCACCTCCGCCCATGAATTTAAACGAGACAGTATTGTCCGCGTTCTGCACAATATCAGTAATAGGCTTGTGCATCAACTTTTCACCGTCAGAGTTAGGATTATAAAGCACGGCAGCAGGAGACACACGATCCCCCTCAACACGCTCCTCATCAGTAAGCTCATTATTGCCCCGTATGCCAAAATACTCAATGACATCAATCGCGCCATCCTTTATGTCACGGCTCGAAAAAGTATCCTTCAAAGGCCAAGTATGCCCCGCGAGCTCACTGTAATACTTACGTTTCCCCTCAGGAGTGTACGACCCATCCACCTTGAAATTGTCAAGCAACTCAAAATGGCCATTAGCAGGAACAATCGTAATTCGTTGACGTGCAGGGTCGACATTAACCCTGTTGCTGCTCCAGGCACCCTCGTCCTCATCGATATGGTATATCATCAAGCCGTCACCATACCTGTCACACAAAGGCTTGTGCATCAAGTCACCACCCGTGCCCGCATAAGTACGATTTTCGAGAATATAATACTCCCCTCTATCAGCCTCATTATATACAATGTAAGCATCACCGCCGGCAGCAACAGATTTCAACGAAGTCACAGTCACCGGCTCACTCAGTTCCTTCAAGGTAATCCACCCGAAATAACTCTTCTCGTAAGCAGTAAACGGCGTGGGACTAAATCCAGCATTGACATATTCGCCATAATCCATCAAGCTCCACACATCCATCCCCGGAGCCACATAGCCACTACCATTGTTGTCATACATATCAGGCAGTCCGAGCATGTGAGACATCTCATGCACACACACGCCAATACCATTGAGCACCCCCTCCTGCAACAACTCAGGCACAAGAAGCTGCGTAGCATAGCTCACACCCCCTATGCTCGTGGCAACGTCCCAACAACAAGCATGCGGCCCAGCCCCACCCGTATTAGCCCCAGCATCAGCAAAGACAATAATAACCCCATCAACCTTGCCGTCACCATTGGTATCGAAATCCCCCACCCTTCCCACAATCTGCGGAGCAAGAGCAGAGAGAGCCGCATTGCGGAACCCCGCCCTATTGTTTTTCGCAGCAGACAGCGTCATTTCGACAGAGACCGGCTCCATGATATTGAAATGAGGAGTAAACTGCCCCATACTGTTCTTTTCAAAATACTCATATACAGAATAAACATTGTGACCAATATGCCCCTGCACCCCCTGTCCATTGAAAAATCTGTCAAACAAAGCCTTCAACTCAGCCTCGGTAGCAGCAACAGAAAACCTGGCGTCACTCATATTGGCAAGACACACCACAATCTCGGGCGTCCCCTTGGCCTGAAGAGCAGCATCCTTATGATGAAGCTTCACCCTCGACATCTCCGAAGGCGAATACTGCTCCCCATCACGTCTGATACAAGCCTCCCTTTTGACCCTCTGTCGAAAATCAAAGTCGTCGAATCCCTGCACATCACCAATCTGCGCCTGTGCAGACAAAGAACCTAACAAAACAAACAATATCAAAAATCCTTTCATCCAAGACACAACATTTAGTTTTACAGAGCGCGAAGTTAGCACTTTTTTCATCAAAGACAAAAAAAAGTTCTCAAAAGATTTTGTTATTTCATCAAAACACCCTACCTTTGCACCGCAAACCACATAAAAGGGGGATTAGCTCAGCTGGCTAGAGCGCTTGCATGGCATGCAAGAGGTCATCGGTTCGATTCCGATATTCTCCACAAAGGAAAAGGGCAGCCCACCAATCGGACTGCCCTTTTCCTTGTCAAACACCCTAATCCCTTTGAGCCCTCACTATCATTTCACGAATCTTAGCGTTGAAGCCATCAGCCCCCATCAAATCCTCAATATTCAGATGCATACGATAACGCCAGTAATGGTTAGCATCAGCAGGTACATTGATACGCTCAGCCAAAGCATCAGGGTTGCGCAAATCCTCGTCCATAGACAACCAGTCCTGCAAAGAGATGAGACACAACATCGAAGGCGAGAACAAATGTCGCGCCACCACCTCCTCACATAGCCATCCAGGCATCTCGCGAGGAGACTCCCCATCCTTCTGAAGCATCTCACGCCAATACGCTTGGGCACGCTCTTCATCCTCCATCCACCACTCACGAAGCGTGGGCATATCATGAGTAAAAATCGTCACCACACTACGATACGGATTATTCTCTAACCGAGCAAAGCGCACACCATACTCCTTAGGCATCGTCTGAATCTCGAGCGAAAGAATCTTGAGCTGATCCATCACACCCTGCACACAAGCAGGCACCATGCCAAGATCCTCAGCACAACACAACATCAGCGTAGACTCCACTAACGATGGCAACTTACACATAGCCTGCTGCCCCCAGAAATCATTATGCCTATGATAGTAGAAATCCTCATATATACGGTCAAAAGCCACACGCTCATTATTGGAGATAACATCATAGACAAAAGTCCCACTTGCAGAGATACGAGGACACCACCCCTCACCCACCTTGACAAACAAGACATTCTGCACTATTTTGCACAAAGCCCGACACAAAGCTTTGGCACTCGCATCATGCTTGTCCGCAAAGAAGTCATAAATCTTACGTTCAGAATCAAAACCCTCCCTAAGCCGATACCAGTCAGGACCCAGAGCCTCAAGACAATTACTCCTCAACCACTCAATATCCGCAGAGTCAGAAAGCAGCTTGTGCAAATACTTGTCCGTGATATACGGACGCGTAAACATACGTTCCCGCCACTCAAGCCCATATGCCTCAATCTCCTCCACACTCAAAGGCAGGCACGGAGCAAAATGCCCCAACAAACCACTTCGAGCCCCCGTCGGAATCTCCCAGATTCGGAAAAATCCCAAAACATGATCAATGCGGTAAGCATCAAAATAGTCAGACATCTTCTTGAAACGGTCTATCCACCACTGATAGCCATCAGCAGCCATACGCTCCCAGTTGTAAGTCGGGAAGCCCCAATTCTGCCCGTCCACGCTAAAATCATCAGGGGGAGCACCCGCAGAACCCGACATATTGAAATAATGCGGTTCCTTCCAAGCCTCCACACTCGTACGCGAGATACCAATCGGGATATCCCCCTTGAGGATAACCCCACAACTACGCGCATATCGAGTCACAGCCGAAAGCTGCTCGTCAAGGACAAACTGCATCCACGCATAGAAATTTACCCCACGGGCATTAGCCTGCGCATAGCGATACACCTCCTTGTCATCATACACCGAGAGAGAGCCCCACGTAGAAAAATCACTCGTACCCTCAGCATCCCTCCGATGACAGAACACACAATACGGAGTAAGCCAAGCCTCATTCTTCTTTCTGAAAGTCTGGAACGCCGAGCCCGACAGCACATAATCACCATCCTGCTTATACAGACGGCGCAGATAGTCCATCTTGAGAGCAAACACACGCTCATAGTCCATCTGAGGCAAACCATTGAGCACCTTGCGCTCCGCCTCATATCGCCACATATACTCACCGTCACACACAGCAGAAAGCTGGCTGATATCAATATACATCGGGTGTAAGGCATAGATACTGATAGCATTGTACGGATAGCAGTCACGCCACGTACAAGACTGAGTCGTATCATAGATAGGCAAAAGCTGAATGACACGCATGCCTGCAGACACAGCCCAGTCCACCATCAACCTCAAGTCACCCATATCTCCCACACCCTGACTGTGACAGCTACGCATAGAAAACAGCGGACATACTACACCTGCAGTCTTCCAATGCTTGTCATACATGCGTATACGACGGTCCCAAACCACATGCACCATACCACGAGCTACATTACCGTCAAACACACGATTCTCCCCCATTTCCCAAGCCACGATCTCCCCCGTAGCCTCATCCATGATGACAAACTTATACTCAAACGGAGTCTTCAAGCCTATAGCATCCAAACTCAGACACCACTCATGCAAGCCACCCCTCATCATCACCAAAGCCCGCTGAGTCAACCATCCACCCAGTTGCGGTGTCGAACCCAACAAGGCAAGACACTGCCCCCTGAGAAGCTGCGGAGCCTGAACCCTAAACACCAAAGTACTGTCATAGTAATTAATCTGCGGACGAGCAGTAAAAGATTGCTGCACGCTATGAATATACGCCGACGAGTAAAGATGATTAAGCACAGGCACATCCCTCCAAAAATCAGCCGACACAAAAGTCTTGTCGCGATGATAAGGGAAAGAACGCGGCACACCATCCCACTCTCGCCTCAATACCACAAGCCGTCCCCCCTCATCGCTGCCCGCACATACCAAGTACCTGTACGTGAAAAATTCAGCATCCCTCTCGTTGAGCACAACCTCCCCACTCCATATCCTCCCATCCATGGTAGACAACGGGCAGACACTCACAAAATCAGCGCCACGACGACGCTGCACCCTCACCTCAACGCAGACATTCTGTCCCCAAGAAGTTATATATTCAATATTTACTAAGAGTTTCATACTTTAAGCATTCTTTAACACCACAAAGTTAACAGAATTAAAGACATGGCAGAGCACCCATTAACATATATTAAAAGCGAGGTTCCCGAATTACAAACATTTAACACTTGCCCACACACCGTTTGTTAAGCATCTACCCGATTTCGCCCAAATCCAATAATAGCATTATGATAACAACAACTTTCAAATACTATTTCGTTTTGAATATCGTTACCACGATAATCACGAGCCACACCAGAATCAACAGTTAAAAAGTCAGACGATACGGATTATCTGCACTTAGGTCAAAAACACCAGACG
>CALZLQ010000010.1 GCA_945788385.1 uncultured Prevotellaceae bacterium | reverse complement strand
GTTCCGTCGTCAAAAAACACACGGATTTCAACTATCTTTCTTTGCGGTTTGTCAACATATTTCTCAATGATTTGAAGTTGAGGTGTCGTTTGTGAGGCTTTGGATTGTCCGTAACCTTGCCCTCTCTGGGCTGTAGTTGCCGCGTTGGTCGAGCTTACGCGTGCATGAGCAAACGCTTCTTGATTGGCGAACAGGTCGGACTGCTGGAGTCCCGAATTGTTGGGATCATGTGATGACAAAACAGACTCTGGATCGTCGGCAATTTGCTCGCCACTTGCTTTCGCGTCTTGCGACTCCTGAGCATGAGGTGTGATGTATGGCTCGCCTTCGTCAAACATTAGCCATGATATGTTGACCTCGGGAAAACGTTCGTGTATGGCTTGTATTGTCTGGTTGGTAGGGCGCGTGCGTCCGTTGAAAATTCCCGATAGTGTAGCTTCGGCAATACAGAGCTCGCTCGCAAATGTTTTTTGGCTCATGCCCTTGTCATCCATGATCTGACGTATACGATTCCTCATAATTTTTGTATAAAAAGGGGTATTCTTAGTAGAATTTGATTTTTCTAATGCTCTTGCAAAGGTAGGCAAAATTGTTCGTTTTTGCAAACTTTTGAAGTATAAACTCAAATTGTAATCACAAATTCGCATTTATGTATTTGAATTTTATAACTCTCGAATTGATTTGTAAATCCGAATTCACACTTGCGTATGAGATTCGTAGAGTCAAAATGTAAACTTAAAGTATACGACTTTAGGTATATACCTCTAAATAATTGGTCTTAATGTATTTTATCTGACTAAATTGGGAAAATCGGACTCTCCTACCCTTCTACAAAGTCCGTTATGCATCATTATTTACTCTTTTCCTATACCCCACTCTAAACTTTAAGACAAAACAATTGGGGTTCAAGTTGTTAAACCTACTGCGTAAAGGACTGAAATTTATGCGTTCGTATAATGCGATACCCTCATTATGTAAATTGTAAATTTTAATTCAAGATTGTAATCTTGCATTCTGTGGCCTTATTTATACTTTATATACTTAAATGAGATTCGAAATTCACAATTCCGATTTACGAACTTATTCGAGAAATTACTGTTGCGATTTGTTAAACCTAAATTCGTAGGCTCTCATACTGGCTAAAAAATGTCAGAATATCATTGGCACGCACATCTGCCCGTTTCTGAGCAAATACGCGATTCTCACGAAGTCTAAAACTCACATAAACGCCTGATAAATAACAGAATTATACAGAAAAATCAATACTACATGTATGATCAATCTATACGAAAAAAGCTCCCTAAATGGGAGCTTGACTCATATCTGACGTACAAAATCTTACTGCAAAATGCGGCAAACGAGCTCTAAAAGTAATTCTCCGGGTTGTGATTTACATCCCCCTACTCCCTTGCTCGCTCCATCACACTCTCGTATCCATGAGAGTACGTTCATGATATGACGACCCGTGTAGCATTTCATCGCAGGAAGGACTTCGCGCCTGACTTTCCAGTCTGGTTGGCCAAGCCATTGGGCTATGCCACGCTCCGTCTTGTCGGGACTATAATAAGCTTGCATCACATCTGAGAAGAATGTGAACATCATCGATAGCGTAGGTTGCAGCGCAAACGACCTCGGATTGCTGTTATAATATTTCACTATCTTGAGCACTTGAGGTTTTGATTTTTTCGAGAGCGCGGCTATCAGCTCGAAATTATTAAATTCTTTCGACACCCCAGTTTGAGCCTCTACGAGGGCTGCTGTGACCCTACTCTCCCCCTCTGGCAGAGATATGATAAGCTTGTCCAGCTCTCCAGACATTCTGCTGAGATTGGCGCCCACGTACTCGACGAGCATCTGCACGGCTTGTTCGTCAACTTCCTTCTTTGCCGCCTTTGCATAGTTGCGAATGAAGGCTGGCAATGCCGTGTCATAAACTTTCTTGCTTTCAAAAATTACAGCATTGCCTGTCATAGCCTTTCCCAAACCTTTGCGCCGGTCTATGGTGCCATTTTTGCAGCATACCACGAGCACTGTCGTGGGCGACGGTTGCTTGACATAGACTGCAAGTGCATCCTGCGATGATTTCATCTGCTGAAACTCCCTTACCACTACCAGCCGTTTCTCTCCCAGCATAGGATACTGCATACAGCTGTCTGCCACCCTTATCGCGTCTACATCGCCACCATAGAGCAGCTCCATATCAAAGTCCCTGTTAGCCTCGGGCATCACACTTTGAGTGATGAGAGCCTCGAGCTTGTCTATATAGTAACCCTCTTCGCCCATAAGCACGTATACGGGCGAGATATTGCCGGCCTTGACTTCACGGACAATATCATCATAAGTTGTAGCTGTTTTTGCTGCCATCGAGTATGTTTTACATTCTTATTTTGTATCTTTGCAAATACAAAAGTACAAATAAGAATGGTAAATACAAAAGGCAATCCTCGTTTTCTTGACAGTTCCGTCCAAATCGCCACAGAATATGCTTAGTCTCAACCTGCCCCATACTGACCTCAGACTACGTAAATCCCAGGCCAAACTTCAAGTCTGGGACCATATCAGACTAAGATGGATAATACTCACTCCCGAAGAATGGGTGAGACAGCATTTCACACATTGGATGGTCGAAAGCTTGGGCTATCCTCGGGCACGCCTCGCTCACGAGGTATCACTCCAACTCGGGAACTTACAGAAACGCTGCGACGCTGTCGTATACGACAACGAAGCCAAGCCTCTTGTCATACTCGAATTCAAAGCTCCACACATCGAAATCAACCAAGACACCTTTGACCAGATTACGCGCTATAACTCTGTTCTACGAGTACCTTACCTCATCATAAGCAATGGTATGAAACATTACTGTGCCCATACCGATACGAACAAAAACGTGGCATTCCTCGACGGAATACCACGCTTCGCGGATCTTTAGTCCGATTATCTTGCAAGGCTTGATTACTCCTCGCGTCTTCTTGCCACTCTGCGCTTGCGTCCTTTCTCCTCGGCTGGCTTTTGCATAGTTTGAACACCAGCAAGTTCTGGGTCGACAAGAATACGTCCACAATACTCACATACGATAATTTTCTTGCGCATACGGATATCGAGTTGTCGCTGGGGTGGGACTTTGTTGAAGCAACCTCCGCACGCATCGCGCTGCACATATACCACAGCCAGACCGTTGCGTGAATTCTTGCGTATACGCTTGAACGCACTCAGCAAGCGAGGCTCAATTGACAACTCGACACTATGTGCCTTTTCCTTGAGCTTCTCTTCCTCAGCCTTGGTCTCATTAACTATTTCCTCAAGCTCAGCACGCTTTATCTCAAGATCTGTACGACGGTCTGCTATCCTGCGGCTACTCTCCAGATGGTCCTCCTCACGGTTGGCCAGAGATGCCTTGGCCTCGCTAATCTTTTTTGTATTCAGCTCATTGTCCAGGCGCAGAAACTCAATCTGCTTCATAAAGTTGTCATACTCGCGGTTGTTGCGCACATTCTTCATCTGACTTTCAAAGCGCTCCATATCCAGTTTGTTCTTCTCGATGACGGCTCCACGCTCTATTATCTCACGCTTTGTAGACTCGATGGACTCGTTGATTTTCTCGATACGAGTCTCCAAACCCGCGATTTCGTCCTCAAGGTCTTTCACCTCGAGAGGTAACTCGCCACGCACCGTCTTGATACGGTCAATCTCCGTCACGAGTTTCTGCAATTCGTAGAGGTTTGTCAGCTTCTCCTCCACACTCAATTCTGATGGATCTTTTGCTTTTGCCATTTTCCTTATCTTTATATATGGTTAAATCAAATATTTGATTGGGTTCGTCACTACCTCTGTCATATAGACAGGCAAGTGGGGAAACCAATCTTGCATCTTGTCCCTGAGTAGCTCCACTGTATATTGTTCGCTCTCCCAATGACCGAGCACACCAATCTGCACCCTCTGCTCAAGGCCGAAGAATGCATGATAGCCCATCTCGCCCGTCAGAAAAGCGTCTGCCTCCTGAGCCAAAGCCTCTTCAAGGACAAAAGCCCCAGCGCCACCACAGAGAGACACGCTCTGTACAGGACGTTCAAGTGGCTCATTATGCACCAGGCAGTCCAAACGAAACACTGCCTTGACATGCTCCAAAAATAGGCGCGAGTCCATCTCTGCAGGTAGATAGCCAATCACGCCCCCACTCTGCCCCAAAGGCACCACGTCAATAAGCCCCAGTTTCTCAGCCATCTTGTAGTTCACACCATCCTCAGCCTTATCCAGATTGGTATGCGCACTGTAGATATCCACATCATTCTGAATGGCCAAGCGAACCACTCTCTGCACCTGAGTCTCATCACACACACGACGCAATGGTCGAAACAGCACAGGGTGGTGGCTCACAATCAAATTGCAACCTAAATCCACAGCCTCACGCACCACGTCTTCCGTCACGTCAAGACACAATAAAGCCCCTGAAACCTCCGCCCCTGTCAATCCAATCTGCAAGCCAGCATTATCATAGCTCTCTTGTAGCGGCAGAGGCGCAAAATTCTCAAGGGCAGCAATAACTTCCTTAATCCTTACGCTCATAGCGAAACAATTTCGCGTGCAAAGTTACAAATAAGTAAGCGAAAAAACAAATAAAAACACATCGCCCTACCCATAATCTCATATTTTTTACATACCTTTACACCCACATTATATATATATACATAAACTTAGATAGCCATGAGCCTAAATAACCAGCAAATAGCACGTCTCGAAAATCAAGGCTGTAGCTGCGACGACTGGAGTCAGATATACATATCCCCCACCACCAATCTCAAGTACATACGACAGGTACGCTTCTCTGGCACTTGTCACATCGGCTCCTTCCAGCGCGACTTTGATATGCCTGGCGGCATGAAGAAACACAGCGGCATATACCGAGCCCTACTCCACAACGTCAACGTTGGTGACGACTGCTGCATCGAAAACATCAAAAACTACATAGCTAACTACGACATCGACCACGACAGCTTCATCGAAAACGTCGACACCATCGTTGTCGACGGTCCCAGCAGCTTCGGCAACGGAGTCGAAGTAGCCGTACTCAACGAAACAGGAGGACGCGAAGTCACCATACACGACCGACTCACAGCCCACGAAGCCTACATGGTAGCCATGTATCGCCATCGTCCCAAACTTATCGAGCGACTCAAAAATATGGCACTTGAATATGCCGCACAACGCAGCTCCAATCGAGGCCACATATCTACCCATTGCACCATCATCGATGCCCACATCATACGCAACGTCTACATCGGCCCCAACTGCCGCATCGAAGGAGCATCACGCCTCAGCAACGGCTCACTCATGAGCCGCCAAGAAAGCCCCATCTACATAGGCAGTAGCGTCATGCTCGACGACTTCATCATACAAGATGGCACAAGCATCACCGACGGCACCATGCTCACACGCGCCTACGTGGGCCAATCCTGCACCATGGGTCACGCCTACTCCGCCACAGACAGCCTCTTCTTCAGCAATTGTCAAGAAGAAAACGGCGAGGCCTGCGCTATCTTTGCAGGTCCCTTTACTGTCACCCACCACAAGAGCACCCTACTCATAGCAGGAATGTTCAGCTTCATGAACGCAGGCTCAGGCAGCAACCAAAGCAATCATATGTATAAGTTAGGCCCCATACACCAAGGCTCCATGGAACGCGGAGCCAAGACCACCTCAGACTCATACATACTCTGGCCAGCCAGAATCGGAGCCTTCTCGCTCGTCATGGGGCGTCATACCAAAAACCCCGACACCTCACAGATGCCTTTCTCATACCTCATAGAGAAAAACGGCGAGACCTACATAGTCCCAGGCATCAATTTACGCTCCGTAGGAACCATACGAGATGCACAAAAATGGCCCAAGCGCGACAAGCGACACCCAGAGCAACGCCTCGACATGATCAACTACAACCTCCTCAGTCCCTACACCATCGACAAAATGGTGCACGGACTCGACATACTCCAGCAGCTTCAAGACCTCTCAGGAGCCACCAGCGACACCTACACCTATCAAAGCGCCTCCATCACCCGCAACTCACTCATGCGCGGCATGAAGCTCTATCGCATGGCCATCACAAAATTCCTGGGCAACTCCCTCATCAGCCACCTTGAGAAGACACTCACCACACTCCTCCACACCACACCCACAATTCCCACCCACGACCAAATCCTGCACCACCTCATCACCAACCTTGCCCCCACCAATCAGCAAGGCACAGGCACATGGATTGACCTCGCAGGTCTCATCGCTCCACACAGCCTCATCAGCGATCTCATGGACCAAGTCGAAACTGGGAGTATCGACACACTCACCACCTTTGATGCCAAACTCAAGGACATACACACCAACTACTACGAGCTCGAGTGGGCATGGGCATACGACCTCATGCTCAAATACTACAATCTCGACCCCGACAACATCACCCCCGACCACCTCATCAGTATCATACAAGCATGGAAGTCCTCCGTCATAGCACTCGACGAGATGATTTACAACGACGCACGCAAAGAGTTCAGCATCACCGCCCAAACCGGTTTCGGCTTTGATGGCACACGTCCCTCTACAATAGCTGCCGATTTCGAGCAAGTGAGAGGCGACTTTGAGAGCAACCCCTTCGTTAGCACCGTCACAGCCCACATAGCCACCAAGACCGCCCTCGGCGACAAATGGTTAGAAATATTAAAATAAGACAAACGAAACATACACTAAAATGACATACAGATTGCCAGCCGAATGGGAACCCCAAGAGGCCATACAACTCACCTGGCCACACAACGGCACAGACTGGAAACCAGTCATACAAGAAGTAACCCAATGCTACATCAACATAGCACGAGAGATTGCCAAGCGCGAGAAACTATGGATTATCACCCCCGAACCCCAAAAAGTAGAACGTCTTCTACGCAATCACCTCGACCCCAACAGCCTCGCTCGCATCACATACTACCGCATACCCACCAACGACACATGGGCACGCGACCACAGCTTCATCACCCTACTCCCCACCCACACCAACCCTGCACAACCCCACCAAGGCCGATGCCTCCTCGACTTCCGCTTCAACGCCTGGGGAGGTAAATACGAAGCCACACTCGACAACGCCATCAACAAGCAACACTACGCCATCAACCCCTCCCTCGCACAAGACACCTACGAAGACCACCTCGACTTCGAACTCGAAGGAGGCAGCATCGAAAGCGACGGCCAAGGCACCATTCTCACCACAGCCCAATGCAATCTCAACCCCAACCGCCGCATTGACCCCAGCCACGTAGAAGCAGAACTCAAACGCCGGCTCCACGCACAACGCATACTATGGCTCCACCACGGCAGCCTCGAGCAAGACGATACCGATGCCCACGTCGACACACTCGCACGACTCTGCCCCAACGACACCATAATCTACAGTCAAGGCTTCCCAGCCATGCTCAGCGAGCTGCAAGCCATGCGTACCCCTCAAGGCAAGCCATACCATTTGGTCAGCGTCCCCCAGTATTATGCCAATTTCCTCATCATGAACAAAGCCATACTTCTACCCTACTACGCCGACCCCACAGCCAACGAGCAAGCACGCCAAACCATAGCCTCAGTTTTCCCCGACCGCGAAGTCATAGGCATAGACTGTCAGATACTACTCACCCAAAACGGCAGTCTACACTGTTGCACCATGCAATATCCACGAATATAGCAAAAATTACAAGTCCATTTTTAGCCCAAACATATATGAAAACCACCTTTACACCAGTAGAATAAAAAAACCGAACATTTATAGAGTATAGAGGAAATCAGTCTTTAGCATTACGACAGATTTGGGATAAACAGAACGACAGATTTGGGTTAAACAGACATAAATTACGACAACAAAAAAACAAACAAAACAAACATGAAAGTAGGAATCATACAACAAAGCTGCAGCCCAGACATCACCGCCAACAAACAAAAACTCGCCCACAACATACGCCACGCCGCTCAACAAGGAGCCGAGCTCATTGTACTCCAAGAGCTCCACAACACCCCCTACTTCTGCCAGACAGAAAACGTAGACCACTTCGACTACGCCGAGCCAATTCCAGGCCCCAGCACCGAATACTACGGAGCCCTCGCCGCCGAACTCCACATTGTCCTCGTCACTTCCCTCTTCGAGCGCCGCGCCCCAGGCCTCTACCACAACACCGCCGTTGTCATAGACAAAGACGGCAGCATAGCAGGCAAATACCGCAAGATGCACATCCCCGACGACCCCGCATACTACGAAAAATTCTACTTCACACCAGGTGACCTCGGCTTCACCCCCATCGAAACCAGCATCGGCCGACTCGGCGTCCAAGTCTGCTGGGACCAATGGTACCCCGAAGGCGCACGCCTCATGGCCCTCGCAGGAGCAGAGCTACTCATCTACCCCACCGCCATCGGCTACGAAAGCAGCGACACTCCCGAAGAGCAAGAACGCCAGCGCGAAGCCTGGACCACAGTCCAACGCGGACACGCCGTAGCCAACGGACTCCCCGTCATCACCGTCAACCGCACAGGACACGAGCCAGACCCCTCAGGCCAGACCCAAGGCATACAATTCTGGGGCAGCTCGTTCATCGCAGGCCCCCAAGGTGAAATCCTTTACCGCGCCCCCAAAGACCAAGAAATAGTACAAGTCATCGACATCGACACCAAGCGAAGCGAAAACGTACGCCGATGGTGGCCCTTCCTACGCGACCGACGCATCGAAAGTTTCGGCGACATGACAAAACGATACCGCGACTGACACGTTATTCAGCCAAAAAGTCACAAAACAAGACATTTTGACTGAATATCAATTATTTGCAATACATTTGCTGCATAGTCTTCGAAAAACAAAAATCCAAGACTATGCAAAACTACAACACCCCTAACCAGCAGTCCGAAGGCAAGGCCCTCGACCGCTTCGCCCGAAACCTCGTCGACGACGCCAAGAAAGGCAAGCTCGACCCCGTCATCGGACGCGACGAAGAAATACGCCGAGTCCTACAAATCCTCAGCCGCCGCACCAAGAACAACCCCATTCTCATAGGCGAGCCAGGCACAGGCAAGACAGCCATCGTCGAAGGCCTCGCCCATCGTATACTACGCGGTGACGTGCCCGAAAACCTCAAAGGCAAGCAACTCTACTCCCTCGACATGGGTGCCCTCATCGCAGGTGCCAAATACCAAGGCGAGTTTGAAGAACGACTCAAAGGTGTCATAAACGAAGTCACCCAATCCGAAGGCAACATCATACTCTTCATCGACGAAATCCACACCCTCGTAGGAGCAGGCCAGAGCCAAGGCGCCATGGATGCAGCCAATATCCTCAAGCCAGCCCTCGCCCGTGGCGAGTTACGCTCCATCGGAGCCACCACCCTCAACGAATACCAAAAATACTTCGAAAAAGACAAAGCCCTCGAGCGACGTTTCCAGACCGTCATCGTCGATGAGCCCGACGTGCAAAGCAGCATCTCCATACTGCGCGGACTCAAGGAACGCTACGAGCAGCACCACCACGTACGCATACAAGATGACGCCATCATCAGTGCCGTCACCCTCTCACACCGCTACATCACAGACCGCTTCCTCCCCGACAAAGCCATCGACCTCATGGACGAAGCCGCAGCCCACCTCCGCATGGAGCGTGATTCAGTCCCCGAAGAACTCGACGAACTCATACGCCGCGAGAAGCAACTCGAAATAGAGCGAGAAGCCATCAAACGCGAAAACGACAAAGAAAAACTCGCCACCATCGAGCAAGAAATCAAGCAGATACAACAAGAGCTCGCCGCCATGCAGAAACAATGGCAAGCCGAAAAAGCCCAAGCCGAGAAGATCCAGCACATAAAGACCCGCCAGCAGTCCCTCAAAGAAGAGTCCGAGCGGCGCGAACGCGAAGGCGACTACGCTCGCGTAGCCGAGATAAGATACAGCGAGCTCCCACGCCTCGACCAAGAGCTCCGAGACATGGACAGCACCATCGCCAGCGACTCACGCCTTCTGCGCGAAGAAGTCACCTCCCAAGACATCGCCGACATAGTCTCACGCTGGACAGGCATCCCCGTCAGCCGCATGCAGCAAAGCGAGCGCGACAAGCTCCTCAATCTCGAAGCCGAGCTACACCAGCGCGTCATCGGTCAAGACCAAGCCATCAGTGCCGTAGCTGACGCCATACGCCGCTCCCGTGCTGGTCTCCAAGACCCCAAGCGCCCCATAGGCTCCTTCATCTTCCTCGGCACCACAGGTGTTGGCAAGACCGAGCTCGCCCGCGCCCTGGCCGAATACCTCTTCGACGACGAGCAGATGATGACCCGTATCGACATGAGCGAATATCAAGAGAAATTCTCCGTCACCCGTCTCATCGGAGCCCCTCCAGGCTACGTAGGCTACGACGAAGGCGGCCAGCTCACCGAAGCCGTACGCCGCAAGCCATACAGCGTCGTTCTCTTTGACGAAATCGAGAAAGCCCACCCCGACGTTTTCAACACCCTCTTGCAAGTCCTTGACGACGGGCGACTCACCGACAGCAAAGGCCGATTAGTAAACTTCAAAAACACCCTAATCATCATGACCTCCAACTACACCCGAGAGCAACTCTACCAGACCGTACGTCCAGAGTTCCTAAACCGCGTCGACGAGATCATCACCTTCACTCCCCTGAGTCAAAGCCAAATTCACGAAATCGTCAATCTCCAACTCAACATCATCAAGAAGCGCCTTGAAGAAAACAACGTCACCCTCACCATCACCCCCGACGCCGTCGACCTCCTCACACGCGAAGGCTACGACCCCGCCTTCGGCGCCCGCCCCGTCAAACGCGCCATACAGCGTCTGCTCCTCAACGACCTGAGCAAGACCATGCTCTCAGGCAAGATCGACACCGCACGCCCCGTCATCGTGAGCAGCACAGGTCAAACCCTCACATTCGCGAACTAAACTACAGTCACACCCAGCGTAGCCGAAGACCAATCCTGCGTCTTCGGCTACCACTATATGCCAACAGTAATAAACAATCCGAAGAATTTACTCGAAGAAAGTAAAAACAATTCAGCACATTTGCTGTTACCCAGCGAGAATACGGGAAAAACTTCCAAATGAAAGTTAGTTGATAAAAACGTTATTCAGAAAGTTTCTATAATAATATGCTTTCAACTGACAGAGAATTACCAAAAGTTCTAATGGTTCAAACCCGAGATTCCAATATCCTCTTGCTCATGACCAACACATTCTGCCCGTCTACATACTCGTAGCTCACTTCGTCCATGAGCTGCTTGACGAGGAATATGCCGAGGCCTCCTATCTGGCGTTCCTGCGCTGAGAGCGTTGTGTCTACGTCGCCCCTCTGGGTGGGGTCGAAGGGGGTGCCGCTGTCACGCAGGGTGAAGACTATCATGTTCTCGTCACACTCGGCATCGAGCGTTATCTCGTGGGTGAGTCCGTCTTTGGGGTAGGCATACTGGATGACATTGACCAATGCTTCCTCAAGCGCAAGATTGAGATTGAACGCGTGAGTGGCATCTATGCCTGCATTTTCACATAGTGTGTCGATGAATAGTGGCAACTTCTCCACTTCTTCAATCCTATCCTCCACCAAAAGTCTGTCTCGATACATATAGTACTGAAAAATGTCGGTTTGCGATGCTAAGTTACAAAAAAACTCACAAAAACACGTCCTTACACACACTTTTTGCTCAGAGAGTCTGTCTTTTCATATATTTTTCGTAACTTTGACTACGGAAAACCATTTTTACAACATTACATTCAGGCTATGACTATTACCATAACCAAGCAGGGAGACAAGACCATCGGAATATTAGACGGCCGCCTTGACACGGCTGCGAGCGCGCAGTTTGCCATAGATATGCAGCCCCTTATGGACGCCGCTTCGACCCACATCGTGTTGGACTGTACAAAGCTCCAGTTCATAGCATCATCGGGGCTTAGACTACTGCTGAGCCTACGCAAGGAGACAATCGCCAAGGGAGGCGACGTCACAATCGTAGGAGCCACTCCCGAAGTCAAGCAAGTCTTCACCATCACCGGTTTCATGTCGTTGTTCATCTTCGCATAAGGACTGTCAGCACTCAAATATGGACAGGCAAAAACTCGTACACGAACGCTTGGACATCATGCGTGCCATCGAATCGGATAAGCCAGAAGTGCGCACGCGTTTGTCGCAAGACACTCTGCAGAACATCGCACCCCTTGCAGAAGAGCTCGGCATGGAGAGAGAGCAACATGAGCTGGAGGAGCTTGGGGTACGCTACGGTTACCCCGAAGACTATGCAGAAATCAAGCACCTCATGCGTGAAAACGAAGTAATGTGCGAAAGCACTTTCCGCTCCTTTACCCTCCCCATACGCAGTATGCTTGACTCGATTGGACTGAAATACGACCTACTGTTCCGCATGAAGAGTATATACAGCATCTGGCGGCAGATACACGTCAAGCAAGTACCATTTGACGAAGTCTATGACCTCTTTGCCACACGCATAGTCTACGAGCCCATGACCGAAGCACAACTGCAAACGGTACGTCCCGTGGCGGTGGAAGACAGCTCGCTCGACCTGGAGAAGCTCACACTCTGGCGCATATACAATATCATAACCTCCTTGTGGCGTATTCACCCAGACCGCATCAAAGACTGGGTCACCCACCCCAAGCCCTCAGGTTATCAAGCCCTACAGCTGACTGTCATGGGGCCTGATTGCAATTGGTTTGAAATACAGATACGCAGTCGGCGCATGGACTACGAGGCCGAACATGGTGTGGCGGCACATTGGAAATACAAGCGCGAGTCCAATGCCATCAAATGACATGACAGCACACGAGATACTCAAGACTTACTACGGCTACGACTCCTTCCGTCCCTTGCAGGAAGAAATCATCCGCCACGTTGTGGGAGGAGGCGATGCACTCGTACTGATGCCGACAGGTGGCGGCAAGTCACTATGCTATCAGATACCAGCCCTCATGCTCGATGGGACAGCGCTCGTAGTCTCTCCGTTAATCTCGCTCATGAAAGACCAAGTAGACGCCCTCAAGTCAAACGGAATCTGTGCCGAAGCCCTCAACAGCAGCAATGACTCCATCACAGATGCCGACATCTGTCAGCGTATCAGCCATGGTGAAGTCAAAATACTTTATCTCTCGCCAGAGCGTCTAGCCATCGAGAAAGACTGGCTGCAGCAGAATGTCAACATATCACTCATAGCCATCGACGAAGCCCACTGTATCTCTCAATGGGGACACGATTTTCGCCCCGAATACACACAGTTGGGCGAGATACACGAAGCATTCCCCTCGTCACCTGTCCTCGCCCTGACGGCAACAGCTGACAAGACGACCAAAATCGACATACTCAAACAGCTCAAACTACGCAATCCGCGCATCTTTATAAGCAGTTTTGATCGTCCCAACCTCAGCCTCGACGTTCGTCGCCTCCTTACAGCCAAAGACAGGCTCAGTATCATTAAAAACACAATCCTACGACATCGCGGCGAGAGCGGCATCATATACTGCCTCTCGCGCAAGGCTACCCAACAGCTTGCCGACAAGCTACGCGAAAGCGGATTCAGCGTGGGCGTATACCACGCCGGCATGACTGCTCAGCAGCGCACCCAGGTACAGGAAGACTTCATCAATGACCGCATCGACGTCATCTGCGCTACCATAGCTTTCGGCATGGGCATAGACAAGAGCAACGTACGCTTCGTCATACACAACAACCTGCCTAAAAGCATCGAAAGCTTCTATCAGGAAATCGGACGCGGAGGTCGTGACGGACTCAATACCGAGACCATCCTCTTCTACAACCTCCAGGACCTCATCACGCTCAAGAAATTTGCCGAGGAGAGCAATCAAAAAGACATCAATCTCGAGAAGTTGAAACGTATGGAGGAGTATGCCGAAGCATTGGTATGCCGCCGACGCATATTGCTCAACTACTTCGGCGAGACGTCAGACTGTCAATGCGGCAACTGCGATGTCTGCAAGAATCCACCCCAGCGATTCGACGGAACTGTCATCGTACAGAAAGCACTCTCAGCAATCAGACGCACAGGACAACAGATAGGCATGTGGGCCACCATTGACATACTGCGTGGCAATACCAATGCGGCAATCATGTCCAAGGGCTACAACAGTTTGAAAACCTTCGGTGTGGGACGCGACATTCCAGCCCGCGAATGGCACGACTATCTCTTGCAGATGCTCCAGATGGGCTACATAGAGATTGCCTACGACGAAGATATGCACCTCAAGGTGACCACCCTCGGCGACGACGTACTCTACGGCAGGAAACAGGCAGACCTCGCCGTCATCGTCCACGAAGACAAGCGCACAAGCAGAAAGAAGGAAGTTCATCCACAACTCTTCAATCTTGTTCAGGGTGAAGATGCCGAATTGTTTGAGAAGCTACGAGTCTTGCGCCGCACCATAGCAGACGAAATCAACAAGCCAGCCTACATAGTACTCTCCGACAAGACGCTTCACGCCCTCGCTCAAAGCCGCCCCACGACACTCGACGACTTTGGCGAGATTAGCGGCATCGGTCAATACAAAAAAGATACTCTCGGAGAGCGCTTCACCGCGCTCATCAGAGAGCATCTCAGTAAGTTGGGATAGTCATTTTCAGAGTTAACCGAAAGACTTTCCCATAATTTCTCGATTAGATTATTTTCTTTATTGCTATCCGCTAAAAGAAAACACAAACATCTGCAATACCTGTCAACTTCGCAGAATAAACTCCTTAAACTCTGCAAACTCCTTACTCATCGGTACACTCTGCTTCGTGCCGTTCATGAAGGCCTGCAGACGCTCGGGTATGGCAATGTCTGTATGACAGATTTCATCTACCACGCTCTTGAATTTTGCTGGGTGTGCCGTTTCGAGGAAGAAGCCTACCTCGCCTTCGCGAAGGCCCTCTTCAAGGGCACGGTATCCGCACGCACCATGAGGGTCGAGCTGATAGCCCGTGGTGTCGAGACACTGGCGCATAGTCTCCGCTATCTGCGCATCAGTATACGTAGCTCCTGAGATATCAGCCACGATGGCTGCATGACTCTTGCCATAGAGATCATAGATGCGAGCAAAGTTGCTCGGATCGCCAACGTCCATGGCATTAGCTATAGTCTGGATGCTCGGGCGTGGAGTGTATACCCCGCTCTGGAGATAATTATAGAAGATATCGTTGGCATTGTTGGCAGCTATAAAACGACTGATGGGGAGCCCCATACGCTTACCGAAAAGAGCAGAGCAGATATTGCCGAAATTTCCGCTGGGCACGCATGCCACGACAGGTTTGCCCAGCTTCTTTAGCTGAGCGTAGGCATAGAAATAGTAAAAGCTCTGAGGCAAGAAACGCGCCACGTTGATCGAATTGGCACTCGTCAGACGCTTGCTTGCCCTGAGATCTTCATCCATAAAAGCAGACTTGACCAATGCCTGACAGTCATCAAAGACACCATCTACCTCGATGGCCGTGATATTCTGACCGAGAGTAGTAAACTGGCATTCCTGTATCGGACTGACCTTACCCTTGGGATAGAGTACATATACATGTATACCCTCCACGCCAAGAAATCCGTTAGCCACGGCACTACCCGTATCGCCAGATGTGGCTACAAGTACATTGACCTCCTCGTCTCTGCCCTCACGGTTGATGAAATACTGGAGCAGACGTGCCATAAAACGCGCTCCAACGTCCTTGAACGCGAGTGTCGGGCCATGAAACAATTCAAGCGAATAGATATTATCCTTGACCCTGACCGCAGGTATGTCAAAACTAAGAGTATCGCATACTATCTTGCGAAGGCTCTCCGCGTCAACATCCTCTCCGAAGAAACTATCTGCCACCGCATAGGCTATCTCATGAAGGCCAAGATGCTCGATATTGTCAAAAAAGTCCTGAGAAAGAGGCTTTATCCTCTCTGGCATGTATAGACCTCTGTCCTGAGCGAGTCCGTTCACCACGGCCTGCTCCAAAGTGGCAAGCGATGCCTTGCCATTAGTGCTGTAATATTTCATTATTTTGTCGTTTAGTCGTTTGCTCCCATAAACATTCGCATGAAGCCATCACCTCGCAGCAGCCCATAAATACCTTGTTTTGCAGCATCCTCGTCAAAGGTCTGCACCCCATCGGGCATAATCGAGGGATACCATATTGCAAATGGTACAGGCTCGTTAGTATGAGTCCGGTACGTCACAGGAGTGGGATGATCCGGGAGGAGCGATATTGCGATGTCTCCACGTCGCTGCGCATAGTCCATAATCGGCCCTGCCACCTTACGGTCGATGTCCTCTATACATTGGAGTTTGAGACTGAGATCTCCGTCATGACCGGCTTCATCACTTGCCTCGATGTGAATATACACGAAGTCGTCACCATCCTCAATGGCTTGGATAGCAGCCTGCGCCTTACCCTCGAAATTCGTATCCCAAAGCCCCGTTGCCCCAGGCACATCTATGACCCTGAGTCCCGCATATTTGCCTATACCTCGTATGAGGTCTACCGCGGTGATTACCGAGCCTCTCCTTATCTGATTGGAATACGTGACAGTCAGAGGCTCCATCTGCGGCTTGTAGCCCCCACCCCATGGCCATATACTGTTGGCAGGATCCATCCCCTGCTCGACACGTCGCTGGTTGAGCGGATGATGCTTCAGTAGTATCTGGCTCTTGTATATAAGCTCATCTATAAGGTCAAGAGTCTCCCGGGCCTCATCACCCTCCGCCTTGGGCATATATTCGCGCCAAGGCTTGCATGGTATGTCGTGTGGAGGAGTGAAGTGTATATGACTGTCCCCACCCTTGATAACAAGGAGGTGACGGTATTGCACTCCCGTATAAAAACGAACCCTCTCCGAGCCGAGCTGCTCATCAAGGTAACGTATGAGCACGTCAGCCTCGTCCGTTTCGAGACGGCCACAAGAGTGATTCTTGAGCATATTCCCCTCAAGACACACGAGATTACACCTCAGAGCAAAATCACCATCTTCGAGCTCTACCCCGATGCTGGCAGCCTCAAGCGGTCCGCGCCCCTGATAGACTATGTGCTGGTCATATCCGAGTATACTGCTGTTTGCCACCTCGCTGCCAGGGTGAAATCCGTCGGCAACAGTTTGCAACAGCCCGTTGCGCCCCTGTCGGGCGATACGGTCAAAGTTAGGAGTGGCAGCATACTGCAAGAGGGTCATACCCCCAAGGGCTTCGTTGTGCCAATCCGCCATGCCGTCGCCCAAAATGACTATATGTTTCATGTAAATCTGTACTTTCGTTGTATTGGTAAGTCAAGGCACGGTCTACGCCAATGACATGATGTCGGCAAACACACCCGCTGCGGTGACACTCGCCCCTGCCCCATAACCCTGTATAAGCATCGGATATTCATTGTACCGCTCAGTTGTGAGCATGACGATATTGTTTGAACCCTCGAGTACATAGAACGAATGGTCTCGGCCAAACTCACGGAGCGATACGCTCGCCTTGCCGTTCTCAAACTTTGCCACAAAACGCCACACACGCCCCTGCGCCTCCATCTCGGCACGGCGTCGCTCCCATTCTGCATCAAGACCAGGAAGATTTTTCCAAAAGTCCTCAATACTGCCATCGAAGAATGACTGAGGAATGAATAGATTGGTCTCCACATCTTCCTGACTGATTTCATATCCAGCCTCGCGGGTCAGTATGACAAGCTTGCGCAACACATCCTTACCACAAAGGTCTATGCGTGGATCAGGCTCGCTGTACCCCTTCTCTTTGGCAAGCCGTACCGTCTCAGAGAATGGAATCTCCTTGCTCAAGGTGTTGAATATAAAGTTGAGCGTGCCGCTCAATACAGCCTCAATCTTGAGAATCTTGTCGCCCGAGTTGCGCAGGTCGTTGATGGTGCGTATGATAGGGAGTCCGGCACCGACATTTGTCTCAAACAAGAACTTGACTCCACGCAACTGCGCTATTTCCTTTAGCTCACGGTAGTTGGCATAGTCACTGCTGGCAGCAATCTTGTTGGCAGCCACCACATTAATATTATGGCTCAGGAAATCCTTGTAAAGCGAAGCCACCATAGGGCTCGCCGTGCAGTCCACGAATACACTGTTGAATATATTCATGCCTATGACCTCGTCACGCAAGCGGTCTATATTGCTCGCCGGAGCCGCCCCGAGCTTGGAGCGGAAATCATCAAGGTCAAGGCCAGCGCGGTCAAACATAGCATTATGTCCGCTCGCTATGCCCACAACGTTGAGTTTCAGACGCAACTCGCGCATGAGCTTCTCCTGCTGATGATGTATCTGCTCTATGAGTTGTCCGCCCACCGTACCCACTCCGCAGATGAAGAGGTTGAGCTCCTGATACTCCGAGAGGAAGAAAGAATCATGTATGACATTGAGAGCCTTGCGCAGATACTCCTGCTGTATGACAAACGAAATATTCGTCTCGCTCGCACCCTGTGCACACGCGATGACCGATATACCATTACGTCCCAGCGTGCCGAACAACTTTCCTGCGATACCCGGAGTGTGCTTCATATTCTCGCCCACCACAGCCACCGTTGCCAGCCCACTCTCAGCCTGCATCGGGAACATCGCCCCCTCCTCAATCTCAAGAGCAAACTCTTCGTTCAAGACGCGGCAAGCCTCTTCAGCGTCCGCCTCCTGCACGCCGATACTCGTGCTGTTCTCACTCGAAGCCTGACTCACCATAAACACGCTGATGCCATTATGAGCAAGACAAGAGAAAATACGTCGGTTGACACCTATCACTCCCACCATCGACAGCCCCGATACAGTAATCAGCGCCGTACCCTTGATTGACGAAATACCCTTGATAGCACGTTCGTCCTGAGCAATTACCCTCTTGATTACCGTACCGGGTGATTGGGGATTGAATGTATTCCTGACAAGGATGGGTATGTTCTTGACACAAACAGGATATATCGTAGGAGGATAAATCACCTTTGCTCCGAAGTTACACAACTCCATAGCCTCGACATAGCTCAACTCATCAATGACGTATGCAGTCGAGATAACTCGAGGATCAGCAGTCATAAACCCGTCCACGTCAGTCCATATCTCAAGTTGGCGTGCACCAAGTGCAGCCGCCACGATGCTTGCCGTATAGTCGCTGCCTCCACGCCCGAGGTTCGTTATCTCGCCGCTCACCACATCGCGGCTGATAAAACCACCCATGACAGTGATACTCGGTATCTGCGCAAACGCCTTGCGCACGAGATTGTAAGTCTCATCAGCCGAGAGGAGGTTTTTCCCACCCTTGCGCACAGTCTTGATAAGGCGCATGGAGTCCACCCATCCGGCATCTTCTATCAGCGTAGCAACGATACGCGAACTCATGCGCTCGCCGTATGACAGGATTGCAGCCTCGGTCTTGGGAGTGAGGTCACGTATGAGATAGACACCCTGATAGATGGAATGCAGTTCCTCAAGCAGCGTCTTGACCACAGCCATAAGGTCATCATGCTTCTGTCCGGCAGGTATGACCGCGTCTATCATCTCCTGATGACGCTGGGCGAGATCCCAGAAACATTTATGGTAACCATTGTCGCCCGACACAGCCATCTTTGCCGTCTGAATCAGTCTGTCCGTGATGCCACCCAAGGCACTCACGACAACTACCACAGGCTCCTGCTGCTCCTGAACAATTTTCTTGACATTCAATATACTTTCGACGGAGCCCACGCTGGTCCCGCCAAACTTCATAACCTTCATCTTTTGTTGTTTGGTTGTTTTGTTGTTTTGGTTGTGGTGATATTTCCGCGCACAAAGTTACGACTTTCTGACGAAAGGGCAAAGACTATTCAGCAAATAATCACACACCTACCCCATAATGATGTTTGATTTCCTCCATGACGAAAGTACTTTCGAGCGACGCTATATTGTCATGCCTGCCAAGCACCTCGAGCAAGAAACGCTGATAATACTGCATATCCGGCGACTGAATACGCAGCAGATAGTCAAAGCTCCCCGATATGTTGTAGCATTCCGTCACCTCAGGTATAGTCCTGACCATC
>CALZLQ010000009.1 GCA_945788385.1 uncultured Prevotellaceae bacterium | reverse complement strand
GCTTCGCTCTAAGTTCTTGGACAAGCCAAGCGAAACAAGTTTCGTGGTCCTTTCGTTCGGGAAAAGCCAATAAAAGCGAGCTTTCATTTGCTTTTCCTCTCTCTTATTCGTAACTTTGTATCAAATCTCACGATGAACGTGGGGGAGACGAAATAAATAAATAAAATGTTTGATTATGTCTGATTGTATCAAATCTGAAAAGGGTATGAAAACGATGGCGCGCGAGGCTTGCTATATCGCTATAATTGCTGTCATGGGTGCTTCGCTTTTGCTTGGCTTTGCTGCCGAGACTTTCAAAATTGATTTGGGGGGTATGGCGTGGTTTGCTGAATGGGCTACTTCGCCTGTTGCTCTTGCCATAGGTGTGGTCTTTGCTTTTGTATGTGGGGAGACTTTTCCTGTGTTCAACAAGACTATGTCCAAGCGTTTGCTCCAATATTCGGTCATCGGACTGGGTTTTGGCATGAATGTCGAGAAGGCTTTGGCTTCTGGCAGTGAGGGTATGCTCTTTACTGTCGTGAGTGTGTTTGGCACTTTGGCTTTAGGCTGGGTGATAGGGCGCAAGTTGCTTGGCGTGGACGCCCAGACGAGCTACTTGTTGTCTTCGGGCACGGCGATATGCGGCGGCTCGGCCATAGCAGCTGTGGGGCCTACTCTCAAGGCTAAGGCTGAGAGTATGTCGGTGGCTTTGGGGGTGGTGTTTATACTTAATGCCGTGGCTCTGTTTGTGTTCCCTCCTGTGGGTGATGTTTTGTCGATGAGTGCGAAGCAGTTTGGCATGTGGGCTGCCATAGCGATTCACGATACGTCATCGGTGGTGGGTGCGTGTGCTGCGTTTGATACGATGAACCCTGAGTTGACGGAGGTGTGCAATATCAGTGCATTGGAGGTGGGTACTACTATCAAGCTGACGCGTGCGCTGTGGATTGTGGTGATAGTGTTGCTCACGCCTTGGTTTTTCAAGCAGTCTATGGCTCAGGCGAATGATGGCAAGCGCAAGCCTTGGTACAAGAACATTCCTCTCTTTATCGTTTGGTTTATCGTGGCTATCTTGGTCAATACTTATATTCTTGGCAACTCAGCACTTCTTGGCGATGGTGCTTCGGCTGTGGCTACGCAGTTTAGCGGTGCGGTCAACAAGCTTGCGAAGCACATGATCACGCTTTCGTTGTTTTTCATCGGGGCGTCGCTCACTCGCAAGACTTTGCGTAGCGTGGGGCTTCGTCCTCTGATACAGGGTGTGGTGCTTTGGATTACGATCAGTCTGGCGAGCCTTGGCTACATCCTATGGGTGGGATAGTTTTTCTTGAGTAGATTTTATTTCGAAAGGGATTCGGCAAACTGGGCTGCTTGGTCGAGGGTGCCGATTTTTCCTACATCCATGATGCGTAGTGACGGATGGGTGTATGCCTTGATGTCGTACTCTTTACACATGCTGAGGTAGAAGTCGATGATGCTGTATTTTTCGGGCCATGCCGTCATGCGGTCGAGCAGGCGTGTGTTCATCTGGTGTATGCCTGCAAAGGCCAGAAGTTTGTATGGGCCTGAGCCGTCGGGGCGAAAGAATGGCGAGGTGATGACGTTGTAGGAGTCTATGGGGGCTGTGTAGTCTGGGTCGAAGGCTTCGCGTACGCATGGGTATGGGGTCTTGACTTCGCCTGTCTTGATGTTGGTCCACCCCACGAGGCGGTTGTTGTCGTCAAAGATGAGGTATCGCTGGGTCTCGCGTTGGCTTACAAGCAGGAGTGCGTCGCAGCTTGCTCCTGCCTGCCAGAAATCGTGCAAGTCTACATTGCTCAGTATGTCTACGTTGTGTATGAGGAATCGTTGTTCTGCGTTGTCGCGCTTGAGCATGGCGGTGGCGTGTCGTATGCCGCCGCCTGTGTCGAGGAGGGCGGCACGCTCGTCTGAGATGTGTATCTGGCATCCGAGGGTTTGCGCGTGGTCTCTGCCCCACTCTTCTATCATGTCGGCAAAATGATGGACATTGACTGTGATGTCGTCAAATCCGTTTGCCACGAGTTTTTCGCTCACGTGTTGTATCAGGGGCTTTCCTGCTATGGGGACAAGGGCTTTGGGCATGGTGTCTGTGAGTGGTTTGAGGCGGGTGCCCAGCCCGGCTGCGAAGATCATGGCTTTCATAATTCTTGGGATATGTTTTGTTCGCGATGGTTGAGTATTACTTTGATGCCGAATTTCTCGTGCAGGTGCTCGGCCAGGTGTTGTGCACAGTAGACGCTTCGATGCTGGCCGCCCGTGCAGCCGAATGAGAACATGAGTGATGTGAAGCCGCGCTCTATGTATCTTGCCGTGTGTGTGTCGGCAAGCGTGTAGATGTGCTCGAGGAAGGTGAGTATCTCTCCGTCTTGTTCGAGAAAACGTATGACGGGCTCGTCGAGTCCGGTCAGTTTCTTGTATGGCTCGTAGCGTCCGGGATTGTGTGTGCCGCGACAGTCGAAGACGTATCCGCCGCCGTTGCCGCTGGGGTCTTCGGGTATGCCTTTTTTGTAGGAAAAGCTGTTTATCCGCACGGTCAGGGTGCCTTGGCCGTCGTATTTTGAAATGCTCTTTTGGGTGTCGGGGGCTGGGGCGGAGAGTTTTTCCACTACCTGGCTCAGTATTGACGACATGTAGGGGTATGGGGCTGCGACTCTGGCATCAAGGAGTGTGCGGAGGTTGTCTATGGCGTGGGGTATGCTGTCGAGGAAGTATTTCTTGCGTTCGAAATAGCCTCGGAATCCGTATGCTCCGAGTACTTGTAGGGTGCGGAAGAGGACCCATACGTCAAGGCTGTGTCTGAACTGGGCTGTGTCGATACTTTTGAATTGTTGCATCTCGTCGCAATACTCGCATATCATCTCTTCTCTCAACGACTGGGGATAGCGTGCCGAGGCTTGCCACAGAAAGGATACGAGGTCGTATTGTGTGGGGCCTCGTCGTCCGCCTTGAAAGTCGATGAATACGGGCTCGTCGTCGACGAGCATCACGTTGCGGGCTTGGAAGTCGCGATACATGAAGGTATTGCTGTCTTCGGCTGTGAGGACGTCTGCCAGTCTGTCGAAGTCTGCTTCGAGTCGCAGCTCGTGAAAGTCTACTCCAGTGGCTTTGAGGAAGCAGTATTTGAAGTAGTTGAGGTCAAACATGACGTTGGTCTTGTCGAAGACTGGCTGCGGATAGCACTTGGCAAAGTCTATGCCTTCTGCGCCGCGATATTGTATGTGTGCGAGTTGTCGCACGGTCTTGGCGAGGAGCGATTTGTGGCGGTCGTTGTATCCTTGCTCGCGTCCTTGGCGTAGGGCATCGTAGAGGCTTTCTGAGCCGAGGTCGCTCTGCAGGTATCTCATGCCTTCGTCGTCGACGGCGAGCAGGTGTGGCACATTTATGCCTTGCTCATCGAAGTGGCGGTCGATATAGCAGAATGCGGCATTTTCTTCGGCTGAGGTGCCTATGACTCCGATGACTGAACTGGAGTCTGCCCCTGTCATTCGCACATATGTACGATTGCTGCCTGCTCCTTTGAGGGTCTGCCATGATGCTGGCTGTGTTCCTGCCCAACTTGTGTATAACTTGATGAGTTTGTCCATAGTAATTGTGTGTGTGAAGGAATGCTAATGCTGTATGAGCTCTATCTTGCGACGTATGGCTACGATGTTGACTGCCGAGACGAGCAGGAAGAGCAGCATGGCAAGCAGCATGGTGTAGAGCATGCTGCCTTGTGGCATATCGGGGAATAGTTGCCAGAGTATGTCCATATAGCAGTCTCGTGCGAAGCAGATGACGGCGATGGAGAGTATCATGACAGTGGCGTTTATAAATATGGTGAGAAGTTGGTATGGCAGGCTGACTGAGCGTGTGCTGTAGCCTATGAGCAGGAGGTTTTGCAGTTTGTATGTGTTCTTCTGGACAAGGAGATAGATGCTCAGCATGAGTATGTAGAAGCTGAGGAGCGAGATTAGCGTGCCGACCATGATGATGATGGCGGCTATGACTTTGAGCATGAAGGTGGTGCGCGATGCTGCAAGCTTGTTGTCTTGTATCTCGTATCCGTGGCTTTCGGTATAGGCTGGGATTGCCGCATCGGTGGGATTTCCTACTTTTACGATGAGGCGTGTGGGCTCGGAGCTGACGCCTGGGGCGTATCTGTCGTTGCTCCATGTCATGAAGCTCTGGGGTACGAGTATCGTGTTGAGACGGTTTGAAAAGGCTACGACGCGTCCTTTCATTCGCTCCCGCAGTCCGTTGCCGGCAAGAGTCAGGTTGAGCTCTATCATCGTGATGAGACCTTCGTTCATCTTGGGCAACTGCCGGCTTTGGGCAAAGCCGAAGTTGTATAGGGCCAGGTATGTACGGGGCAGAATGATGGGTACTACGTCTGACTGCTCGGTCCAACGCCATTGTTCTGTGTGTGTGTCGACGAATGCGTCGGGTACGGATTCGAAAAACATCTCTGTGCCAAAGGCGGGCATGCCATCGATGCCCAGACTGCAGCTCACTTCGTAATTGGATGCTGTAAAGCTGCCGAGCTCGCGGCAAAAATCTTGACGAGCGAGGTCTTGTATTTCCTTGGCGTCGAAGCCGCTGTTGTCTGTACGGCTTGCTCCCTCGATGGTGGTGAAGGTCTTTGAGACGATGAGGTAATCGTTGCCAAGAATGCCGTCGTCGGTAGTAAAGGCTGGCGCGAGGTCCAGATAAAACTGCATGGCAAGCAGTATGATAAGCGTGCCTATGAGATTTGCCAGGGCAAAACCTACGAGCTGGACTACGCTAATATGCTGTCTGAGAAGTCTCCATATCATAGCTTCAAAACTCGATTGTAAGGTAAGGGCATGTGTCTGCCTATGCTTGTTGATATTATACCTGCGCCCTGACGGCTTGCCTCCTCTGCTATGAGTGTGGCCATGGTCTGCGAATTCTTGTCGTCGAGATGGCTGACTGGCTCGTCGAGCAGGATAAAGTCAAACGGCTGGGCGAGCGCACGAATCATGGCTACGCGTTGCTGTTGTCCGAACGACATCTTGCCTGTGCGTACGTCTCGCTTCTCTCCGATGCCGAGGAGGTCAAACATTTCTTCTATACGCTTGCGCGAGAGAAATCCTGTGAGACGGTTTTTTATCTCTACATTCTCCATGGCTGTCAGCTCGGGGAAGAGTCGCAATTCTTGAAACAGGAGCGAGATGTGCCTGCATCGTATCTGTGCCCACTTGGCATGTGTGTATGAGTTGATGTCCTGCCGGTCAAAGAGTATTTTGCCCGAATAATCGTGGCGAAACCCTGTGAGGTAGCTGCACATGGTGCTCTTGCCCGTACCGCTCTCGGCTTCGACGAGGCATATCTCGCCTCGTCTGAGCTCTATGTCTTTCAGCCATACCTCGCTGCATACTTTGGGTTCGGCGGCAAAGACGTTGGGCAGGACGGAGTGAAAAATTATTGATTCCATTGCTCTACAATCTCCTTGATAGTCTGGTTTAGTACAATCTCTATATTGCTTTCTTCGTCTCCTATGCTGATGTTGATTCGCTCCAGCATATCGAGGGCTTCAAACAGGTTGTTGCCATAGCCGAATACGGCAAGTGCGGGTTTCAGGGGGTTGAGCACCTTGGGGACATCTATTGTCAGGAATATCCTCTGCCCTATCATTTTGCTTTTGAGTATGGTGAGCGATGTGTTTGGACTCATGATGTCCTGTCGGGGCTTTTCGGCATCGCTGCTTGTCAGGGCAAGGATGTTGTTGCCCATGATGTCTATGTCGAAATTGAGCCCTCGGGTGTTCCACGAGCTGCGGTTGCGCATGAACTTTGTGTTTTTGACTTCGGCAAGCATCACCCAGGGTTGTTTTTGGAGCGAGACTTTGGGGAATGATACCATGACATCGCCTTCTGTGGCTTTGAGCATCATGTCTGCGTCGATACACATGTTCAGTCCGAGCAGGGCGGTACGGAGTTTCGGTATTAGTCTCAGCTTCTTTAGCATGCTCTCGCCGCGTACTCCCATACACAGCCATACGGCAGGGTCTTGTGGCGAACTGTATACCATCGTGCCTGTTATGGGCAGGAACGTGTCGAGCAATTTTGACATGACGTTATCGTCTGTGTCTGCAACGCATACCGGCAGGAGCGACATCTTGATGCTACGTTCGCTCACTGAGCCTTCAAACTCAAACACAAGGCTGTCGGTATCAAAGCCATGCGACGTGGTCTTGTCTATTATGGCGTACAATGACTGTGGGAGAGCCTCGGCTGATACTACGGCTGCTACAGGGGTGTCATGGGTCTTGAGCCTGTCGAGCAGAGGTGATGATTGTTGCGAAAAACGCATTATTTTCACCATTTCATCAAGCAGAGCCTTGTCAGAAAGCGAAGCTAAGGGCCCCATACAGAGCATTCTTTCATCATCGTGGCAGACTACAAATCCCCCGATGCTGCCGAACGTATACCCCGAACGCTGTGTGCGCTCAGAGAGTTTTTCGTCGAACTCGTCGCTCTCGTCAACGGCTGCCACAAAGCCTACTCCCGCTCCGCGCCTAAATGCATATATGGGGTGGGCAAAGTCTAAGCCCGTGTCGTTGTCAATACCCTTCAAGGCTGTCTTGGGCACTCCGGCATCTTCTATTATGGTCTTTACATCGACCTTGACAATAGCAGTGGCATCTGACGGGACAAGCCCTGCGAGGTCGGGAGCGGAGAAAAACATCTTCCATACTATTGCTGCTATGACGATTATCGACAGCAGCGAGAGAGATACGTATATTAGGATTCGTTTCATGATTGTTTGGCGGGTTATGTGTTGTTGGGATTCGTATTTATGACCTCTTGACTATCTGCATCATGTGTACGGCTGCAAGTCCTGCGGTCTCTGTCCTGAGGCGGCTCTTGCCGAGGCTGACTTCTGTGAAGCCATGCTCAAGTGCAAACTCTACCTCCGACACGGAGAAGTCACCTTCGGGGCCGACCATGACAAGGGCATCAGCTGTGGGTGTGACCTGCTGCATCAAAAATGGTTTGTCGCCTTCATAGCAGTGGCAGATGAAGTTCTGTTGTCGGGGCTTGTTTTCCTGCTGGAGGACAAAGTCCCTAAATGGTGTCATGTCGTTGACGCGCGGCATCCATGCCTTGTGACTCTGCTTGGCTGCCGAGACAACTATTTTTCCGATACGCTCGGTCTTGATTGTGCTACGCTCGGAGAACTGGCAGTCCAGAAATGTCACCTCGTCCCAACCGATTTCCGTGGCTTTCTCTGCCAGCCATTCCATGCGGTCGTTCAGCTTCGTGGGGGCTATGGCGAGGTGTATATGTCCGTTCCACAGACGCTCTTGGGGCTCACTCTCTGTCACCTTGTAAAGGCAACGATGGTTGGCGGCAACAGTAATGACGGCTCGATGGAACGAGCCGTTTCCATCCATAATGTTGATTTCATCGCCCTCGGCCATTCTCAGCACGCGCACGGCATGTCTGGCTTCTTCCTCGGGGAGAGAGCCTGAGAGCTGGGGGTCATAGAAATAGCGGGTCTCCTTCATGACAGTCTTATTTGTTCACTCTTTGATGTTTGTATCTGAAGAGGACGGCAAAGAGTATGGCTACCACTAAGGCGTAGAGGGCGAATACTGTCCATGCGCTGCTCCATCCGCCCGTATCGGGCTTGTCTATCATCAGACCATTCTGATTTATGGTATAGATATTCATCACCCAGCCTGCCACGAGCATACCTATCGATGCTCCAAAGCCGTTGGTCATCATCATAAACAGCCCTTGGGCCGAAGAGCGCATCTCCAGCTCCGTCTCCATGTCGACAAAGAGCGAGCCGCTGATGTTGAAGAAGTCAAAGGCTATACCGTATACTATCATGCTCAACAACAAGAGCCAGACTCCACTGCCGGGATTACCCACAGCAAACAGTCCGAAGCGCAGGAACCACGCAAGCATGGACATCAGCATGACTTTCTTGATGCCAAACCTGCCTAAACAGAATGGTATGAGCAGTATGCATAGGGTCTCGCTCATCTGGGAGAGGGAAATCAGGATATTGGCATGCTCCACGCCGAAAGTCCCACGGTATATCTCCTGAGCCCCAAATGACTGAAGGAAGGGTCCGGCATAGCCGTTTGTCACCTGCAGGCAGCAGCCCAAGAGCATGGAGAAGATGAAAAACAGGGCCATACGCCTGATGCGGAACAGCTTGAATGCTCCGAGTCCGAGCATCTGTACGGGGTCTGAAGATGATGCCGTGTGGCATACCGGACATGCTGGCATCGTGAGTGCGTAGAATGCCATCAGGACAGACAGGACGCCGCTCCACATGAATTGCAGAGGGCTGGTCTGCCAGCCACTCAGATCCACAATCCACATGGATACGATAAAACCTACCGTGCCGAACACTCGGATAGGAGGAAATACCTTGACCGAATCCAGATGAGCCTTGTCAAGGGCGTTGTATGAGACAGAGTTGTTCAATGCTAAGGTTGGCATATAAAACATCACGCTCAGCGAATATAGTCCGAACAGGATGGGGAAGCTGACCTCTCCGCCCATAAACATGCCGTACAAACTCGCGGCAATCATAGACAAGCCTGCCACGAAATGGCAAAGCGACAGCACTCTTTGAGCCTGTATCCAACGGTCGGCTACTATGCCGGCAAGGGCTGGCATCACCAACGAGACGAAGCCCTGGACTGAATAGAAGTAACCTATGAAACTACCCAGACCCACACTCGCCAGGTATCCGCCCATACTTGTCAGATAGGCGCCCCATACGGCAAGCTCCAGAAAATTCAGAAGTGTAAGACGAAACTTGATATTCATGGTCGTTATGTTTTATTCGATGTATACGACAAGACCTTTCAGGTACTCTCCCTCGGGGTGGTATATGTTGATGGGATGGTCGGCAGGCTGGTGGAGCTGGTGCAGGATGCGCACCTTGCGCCCTGTCTGTAGAGCGGCGGCAAAGACTGCGGTACGAAACTGGTCTTTGTTGACGGCCTGCGAGCATGAGAACGTGAAGAGTATGCTGCCTGCGGGCATCTTCTCCATGGCCTTGGCATTAAGCTTGGTATATCCGCGCAGGGCTTGCTTGAGGGCATCACGATGTTTGGCAAAAGCAGGCGGATCAAGCACGACGAGGTCGTATTTGTCGCCGCATTCGTCCAAAAACTTGAAGGCGTCTACGGCAAATGCCTTGTGACGGCTGTCATTCTGGAAGTTCAACTCGATATTGCGATTGACCAGCTCTACGGCTTTGGCACTCGAATCTACGCTATGTACCAGTTCTGCTCCGCCACGCATGGCATATACGCTGAACCCTCCTGTGTAGCAAAACATGTTGAGCACCTTCCTACCCTTAGAGTATGACTCCAACAACAGACGGTTATCTCTCTGGTCTACAAAGAATCCTGTCTTCTGACCTCTGAGCCAGTCGATATGGAATGACAAGCCGTTTTCGATGGCTACATTCTCGTCGCTATATCCGTAGAGGAAACCGTTTTCTTGACCCAAATCAGCCTTGTAGGGCAATGTGGTCTCACTCTTGTAATAGATGGCTTTCAGCTCGGTTCCGAGCACTGTGCGCAGGGCTTGCGCTATAAGATGGCGGTCGCGATGCATACCCACGCTGTGGGCTTGTACTACGGCTGTACCAGCATAGACGTCGACCACGAGCCCTGGCAGGCCGTCGCCCTCGCCGTGTACCAGGCGGAATATGTTGTTGTGCGGGGGATTGACTACTCCCATACTCTTCCTAATATCCAGGGCATAGGCAAGACGCTCACGATAGAAGTCGGCACCAATCTCTACATCGTCAAATGCAAGTACCCTCACGGCGATACTCCCTACCTGCCAATGCCCCACGGCGATGAACTCACCCGAAGCTGTCAGAACCTGTAGGACTTCTCCCTCTTGGGGTATCTCCGACATGGGTTGGACGGCACCCGAGAAAATCCATGGGTGCATACGTTTCAGACTCTCTTCCTTACCTTTCTTAAGATAGATTTTGTTGTATTTGCTCATTTTGTAGTATAAAATTCGGGTCGGGCAACATATCCATGGCATAGCCGCATTTGTCCAGACGCATAAACTCGTCGTAGAGTTGCACACATGCCCATGCATCAGTGGCGGCATAGCGTTTCTGAGGCTCTGTCAGCACCCCAGCCTCCCAGTTTGACAATTGTTGCGATTTGCTTATCTTGCGATGGTAGAGATTGGCATACAGCTTCTGGAGCGACATGTCGACAATTCCAAAATCCTTAGCAATAGACTGGATTTCCACGTACTTGGGTGTCACAAAGTCTCGTCTGCGTCTCAGCTGCAAAAAATCGTCTCTCAGGCTGAGCCCCACAATCGTGATGTCGGGCGAGCAGAGCAGGCGCAGGATATCGTCCGTAATCCCAATCATGTTCAGCCTGAAGAGGAAACATACATGGTGTGTGGATATCTGGAGCAAAGCGACTGGATTCATTCTATGGCCTTTGGCAAAGACTGGCCTTGTTTCGGTATCCATTCCCAATATGCGATGTTTCAGGAGATAATCCACTGCCTTGCGGGCCTCGTCTTCAGACTGGACTACCACTATTCTCCCGTCAAACTGTACGGGGGGGAGAGCGTTGATGTTTTTCTTGTCATACCTGTTCACCAACGTCTTCATACGGCAAGGAACGTAAAAAATAGAGTCATATATACAAGCATTTTGTGCATTTTGTCAGCATTCAAGACACAAAATTACTAAAAAAACTCTAAAATACCGCGTTTTTTGATTATTTTCCATATTTTTGCACTCAAAAAAAATAGCCAATAGCATAGCGACAATACAAATATGGCAAGCACGAAAACTACAAAAAACAACAAAACAAAAGATTCCAAGGATAAAAAGACCTCTGCCAAGGCTGCTCCACAGGCGCCAGGACCCACTCCGCTCCAAAAGATAAAGACATTTTGGAAAGAGATGACCGACTACGATCATGAGAGCGGAGCTGACGGCATGACCACAGCCGAAATTACCCGTTTCTGCTTTGGTGCCATACTGTGTCTCGTGAGCTGTTTCATGCTCCTGAGCATAATATCCCATATATTCACAGGCCCGCTCGATGCCCGTTACGGCGGCGAAGGTATCAGGGCAAGTAATTGGATGGGGGCGTTTGGCTTGCATACGGCACGTTTCTTCAACGACAGATGCTGGGGCATAGCCTCGCTCTTCATACCTTTGTTTTTGCTGGTTTCATCGCTCAGAGCCATGAAGGTCTACAAGGTTCGTCTATGGAAATGGTTCCTCAACTGTGCCGTACTCATGATATGGTCTTCAGTTTTCATGGCTATGTGCATACAATGGATGCTCCCCGAGAGTACTCACATCAGTCTTGGCGGTTCCATCGGGCAGGCTGAGAGTGACTTCCTCAATGACAAAATCGGCAGCATAGGTACTTTCCTCCTCCTTGTGGTCACTTTCATTGCCTATCTCATCTACCTTTCAGACAAAACCATAGGCATCATTCGGAGCATACTCAGCATGGGTAGATGCGACAAGCCTGCCCCCATTACCGATACTGACAACCTTTCAGACGAACAGGGCGATACCGACGATATTGCTGACGACGATACTCTCCAACCCTCTGGGCAGACTGCCACTACGATTGAATTTACCGACATCGCAGATTTGCCTCAAGATGTCGCTCCCGACGATACTCCCATCGAAATGGAGATAACGACGCCCGAGGAGCCCCACGCTGAGCCTCAGGGCGACACCACCATGATTATCAACCAGGGCATACCCGAAGAGGAAGCACAGCTCGGAGAAGATGGCGCCCTTGAGCCGTATGACCCGAAGCTCGACCTCGAAAATTACAAATACCCCACACTCGACTTGCTCAAGCATTACAATATCGATTCCTCCATCGATATGGAAGAGCAGCAAGCCAACAAGAATCGCATCATACAGGTACTCCTCGATTTCGGAGTAAAGATTGTCAGCATCAAAGCTACCGTGGGGCCTACCATCACTCTCTATGAGATAACTCCTGCTCCAGGTGTACGTATCTCAAAGATACGCAACCTTGAGGACGACATAGCTCTCTCTCTTTCCGCCTTGGGTATACGTATCATAGCTCCTATACCAGGCAAGGGCACCATAGGTATCGAAGTCCCTAACGCCAAGCCGCAGATAGTATCTATGGAGAGTATCTGCAACTCACGCAAATTCCAAGAGACGACCTTCGAACTTCCCATAGCACTCGGCAAGACCATCACGAACGAAATATACATGGCAGACCTTGCCAAGATGCCCCACTTGCTCGTGGCCGGTGCCACAGGACAAGGTAAGTCAGTCGGACTCAACGCCATCATTACTTCTCTCCTCTACAAGAAGCACCCTGCCGAGCTCAAACTAGTCATGGTTGACCCCAAGAAGGTGGAGTTTTCTATCTACAATCCGCTCGTCAACCACTTCCTTGCCCAGGTCGAGGGCAACGAAGGCGAGGAGCCCATCATCACGGATGTACAAAAGGTCGTACAGACCCTCAAGTCGCTTTGCGTAGAGATGGACGAGCGTTATGACCTGCTCAAAAAGGCGGGGGCACGTAATCTCCGCGAATACAACGAGAAGTTCAAGTCACGCCAACTTAATCCCAACAACGGACATCGTTTCATGCCATACATCGTTGTCATCATCGATGAGTTTGGCGATCTCATCATGACCGCCGGCAAGGAAATCGAACTGCCTATCTGCCGCATAGCACAGCTCGCACGTGCCGTGGGAATACACATGATTATCGCCACTCAGCGACCCACCACCAATATCATCACGGGTACCATCAAAGCCAACTTCCCTGCCCGCATGGCATTCAAGGTAAGTGCCATGATTGACAGCCGTACCATACTCGACCGCGGAGGAGCCCAGCAACTTGTGGGCAAGGGAGATATGCTCATACTCAACGGAGCCGAACCTGTACGTGTGCAATGTGCCTTTGTCGACACACCTGAGGTGCAAGCCATAACTCGCTTCATTGCGTGTCAGCAGAGTTATCTCGGACCTGCACCTCTGCCCCCTGTACCTATGGACGGTGATGACTCTGGCCCTGTCGATGCCGATATGCAAAACCTTGACCCCATGTTTGAGGAAGTGGCACGCCTCGTGGTACAGACCCAGCAAGGCTCAACATCCATGATACAGCGCAAGTTCTCCATAGGCTACAACCGGGCAGGGCGCCTCATGGACCAGCTTGAAGTGGCAGGTATCGTAGGCCCTGCACATGGGAGCAAGCCACGTGAAGTCCTCGTACAAGGCGATGTGGAGTTGCTTCACATACTTGACGGACTAAAATAAAATAATTCAACACGAGACAACTATATGAGATACACGATAGCAAAACTTGCCTCTTTCAGTCTGCTCCTTGCCGTAAGCGCAATTCTTAATGCCCAGACACCTATGCAAATTCTTGACAAGACAGCTGCCAAGATAGAGCAAAGCAATGGGATAAGCGGCACATTTACCCTCACTACCTTCGAGGGCACCACAGCTCGCGACAAGGTCACAGGGACGATGCAGATCAAGGGACAGATGTACCTGCTCAAGACTCCCCAGATTACCACATGGTACAATGGCCAGAAGATGTGGACCCTCATGCAAGGGTCTGACGAAGTAAGCCTCACCATACCGACCCCCGAAGAACTCCAGAAATCCTCACCCATAGCCTTTCTCAAAGTCTACAAGAAGGGCTACAAGCTCAGTAGCAAGACTGCTACTCTCAGGGGCAAAGATACATGGGAGGTAACTCTAAAGAGCAAGAAGAAGGGCACTCCGCATACCATCATCGTCAACATCGACAAGCAAACCAGTCTCCCCATGTGCATACGCATAAACGAAAATGGACAATGGACTCGCATCTCGGCCAACAATCTCAATACAAACCGGCAGCTCACGCCAGCCCAATTCTCCTTTCCGAGCAAGGACTATCCCAACGTCCAGGTCATAGAACTATGACACTCGCAGCCCCCCTATCTGAGTACAAACACAAAATAAAACCATATTTAAGAATATTTATATCAGCAAAAGACCTCATAATAAAAATAAAATTGTAAATTTGCACAAGAAAACAAAACCATAGTCGCACTGGATTGATCGGGATTCTCATCAAATAACAAATCTAACCGAGGTCACTTCAGATGTTAATGGCGGGCCGCCCCGAGCGGATTACAGAGACTCTGAACCCTCAAATCCTATCAAAAAGGAGTTTCATCACATCACCAGTGCGACTTTTCATATCAAAACGTCATGTTAGAAAAGATAGAGCAGATCAGAGCTGAGGTACAGCAGCTCACAGCCACCACCCCCGAAGAAGCCGAACAGCACCGCATCAAGTACCTCAGCAAGAAAGGTCAGGTCACGATGCTCATGGATGAGTTTCGCAGCGTCCCGGCCGAGCAGAAGCGCGAATTGGGCAAGAAGATAAACGAGCTCAAGCAGTTTGTCCAAGACAAGATCAACAGCCTCAAGGAGCAAGTAGCCACAAGCCTGACCTCAGGTCCGCAAGTTGACCTCACCCGCACCCCCTACCCTATCCCTCTCGGCACGCGTCACCCCCTGACAATCGTCAAAAACGAGATTGTAGACATCTTCTCGCGCCTTGGCTTTACTATGGCTGAAGGCCCGGAGGTCGAGGACGACTGGCACGTGTATAGCAGCATGAACTTCGCAGACGACCATCCTGCCCGCGACATGCAGGACACATTCTTCATTGAGGCTCACCCCGACATCATACTACGCTCTCATACCTCCAGCGTACAGTCGCGTGTCATGGAGCAGAGTCAGCCACCAATCCGTGTCATATGTCCAGGACGAGTATACCGCAACGAGGCTATTAGTGCCCGTGCACATTGTTTCTTCCACCAAGTCGAGGGTTTGTATATCGACAAGGGAGTCAGCTTTACCGATCTCAAACAGATACTACTCCTCTTCGCTCAAGAGATGTTTGGCGAGAAGACCCAGATACGTCTGCGCCCCTCATATTTCCCATTCACCGAGCCAAGCGCGGAGATGGACATCTCATGTCACCTTTGTGGCGGCAAGGGCTGCTCGTTCTGCAAGCATACAGGTTGGGTCGAGATTCTCGGTTGCGGTATGGTAGACCCTGCCGTACTCGAAGCAGGAGGCATAGACTCTACACAATATACAGGCTACGCTTTCGGTATGGGCATAGAGCGAATCACAAACCTCAAGTATCAAGTCAAGGACCTGCGTATGTTCAGCGAAAACGACACCCGATTCCTTGACGAATTCAAATCAGCCTATTAAGAACAACACAAACATACAAAATATAAGCCAGGTTTGGAAGCGTGCGAGTTTCCAAACCTCTTTTTATAAACATTAAAACACTGACAAAATGGCAAAGATAACCAAAGAAATGGCCCTCGCCTACCACTCCAACGGCAAACCAGGCAAGATAGAAGTCGTACCGACCAAGCCCTACAGCACACAGACAGACCTTTCACTCGCCTATTCGCCAGGAGTAGCAGAGCCATGTCTGGAAATCCAGAAGAACCCCGATGATGCCTACAAGTATACCAGCAAGGGCAACCTCGTGGCTGTCATCTCAAACGGTACCGCAGTTCTCGGTCTCGGCGACATAGGAGCACTCTCAGGCAAGCCCGTCATGGAAGGAAAAGGCCTTCTCTTCAAAATCTACGGAGGCATAGACGTCTTCGACATAGAGATAAATGAGAAAGACCCCGAAAAGTTCATAACTGCAGTCAAGGCCATAGCCCCCACTTTCGGCGGCATCAACCTCGAAGACATCAAAGCCCCCGAATGCTTTGAGATAGAGCGACGCCTTAAAGCAGAGCTCGACCTCCCCGTCATGCACGATGACCAGCACGGCACCGCCATCATCTCAAGTGCAGGACTGCTCAACGCCCTCGAAGTGGCAGGCAAGAATATCCAAGACGTCAAAATAGTGGTCAATGGAGCAGGAGCCGCCGCCATCTCATGCACCAGGCTATACTGCGCCCTCGGAGCACGCCATGACAACATACTCATGCTCGACTCCAAAGGCGTCATTACCGACGACCGCCCCAATCTCAGTCCCGAGAAGCAAGAATTTGCCACCTCACGCCGCGATGTCCATACCCTCGCCGAAGCCATAAATGGAGCCGACGTCTTCCTTGGCCTCAGCAAAGGCAACGTCCTGAGCCAGGACATGGTACGCAGCATGGCCCCCAATCCCCTCGTCTTTGCCCTCGCCAACCCTATCCCAGAGATAACATACGAAGACGCTATCGCAGCCCGTCCCGATGTGCTCATCTCCACAGGACGCAGCGACTATCCCAACCAGATAAACAACGTCATAGGCTTCCCCTACATCTTCCGCGGAGCCCTCGACACAGCCTCCACCTCTATCAACGAAGAGATGAAGCTTGCTGCCGTCAAGGCCATAGCAGCCCTTGCCAAGAAGCCCGTCCCCGATGTAGTCAACGAGGTATACCACGTCAACAACCTCAGCTTCGGGCGCGACTACTTCATACCCAAACCTGTAGACCCACGCCTCATTACCGAGGTCTCAATGGCAGTAGCCAAAGCCGCCATCGACAGCGGAGTCGCACGCAAGCAAATCCAAGACTGGGACGCCTATGCAGCCCATCTGCGCCAAATCATGGGGCAGGAAAGCAAGCTCACCCAGCAACTCTACGATACAGCCCGTCGCAATCCCCAGCGCGTAGTCTTCGCCGAAGGCATACACCCCACCATGCTCAAAGCCGCCGTACAAGCCTATGGCGAAGGCATCTGTCACCCAATACTCCTCGGTAACGACGAAAAGATAGCAAAGATGGCTGCCGAGCTTGAGCTTAGTCTCGACGGCATAGAGATAATCAACCTGCGCCACGACCGCGAAGCCGAGCGCAGAGAGCGTTATGCCCATATCCTGGCAGAAAAACTCCAACGCCAAGGCTATACTTACGAGGAAGCCAACGACAAGATGTTCGAGCGAAACTACTTCGGCATGATGATGGTAGAGACAGGCGAAGCAGACGCCATGATTACAGGCCTGTATACCAAATACAGCAACACCATCAAAGCCGCCAAAGAAGTCATCGGCATCAGACCGGGCTACGAACACTTTGCCACAATGCACATACTCAACTCAAAGCAAGGCACACACTTCATCGCCGACACCCTCATCAACCGTCACCCCGGAGCCGACACCCTCTACGACGTTGCACGCCTTGCCGAAGATACCGTGCGCCTCTTCAATCAAGAGCCCGTCACAGCCATGATAAGCTACTCCAACTTCGGCTGCGACAAGGAAGGTACCCCCGTCTACGTACACCGGGCAGTAGAGCGACTCCAAAACGAAGACCCCAACCGCCTCCTCGACGGAGAGATGCAAGTCAACTTTGCCCTTGACCGCCAGCTACGAGACCGCAAGTACCCCTTCACACGCCTGAAAGGACGCGATGTAAACACCCTCGTCTTCCCCAACCTCACCAGCGCCAATGCAGCCAGCAAGCTCATACAATACATGGCAGGCGACGTCGAAGTCATAGGCCCGCTCCAGATGGGACTCAACAAGCCAATCCACTTCACCGACTTCGAAAGCAGCGTGCGCGACATCGTCACGATTACCGCAGTAGCCGTCATAGACGCCATCGTCAACAAACGAAGATAAAAAAGACATGGAGTATAGCGCACCATACTCATGATGCCTCCAGTCCAAAAGTAGCAATATGAGCCATACTCATCACATCAGGCTGCATATTAAAGATTTTTAAAACAAGAAAAAGCAAAAACGTTCGGGACGCGCCAAACACAAAGAAAGCGCGTCCCGACGTTGTATATATAAACCCAAATCGCTTAGTATAACGAGCAATTTAGAATATTCCCAAATCACTTAGTATAACGAGCAATTCGGATTAAAGCCGATTAAGAATAAATTCTGTTCAGATTAAATACGATTCAGGCTAAAAACCGATTCGAGTCAAATCAAAGCATTCATTCTCGCAATATACTTGCCTATGATATCAAACTCCAGATTCACCACAGAGCCCACCACGATATCATGGAAATTGGTATGCTCGAACGTATACGGTATGATACAAACCTGGAAAGAATCCGCCGTAGGTCTGCACACCGTCAGGCTCACCCCATTGACCGTCACACTCCCCTTGTCAACACACAAGTACCCACGACGCACCATTTCCTCATTCGTATCATATTTGAAAGTAAACTGATAGCTCCCCGACTGGTCCTGGACGTCTACACACACCGCCGTCTGATCCACATGCCCCTGCACGATATGACCGTCGAGACGCCCGTTCATCAACATCGAACGCTCCACGTTGACCATATCCCCCACCTTGAGCAAGCCGAGATTCGAACGCACCAGCGTCTCACGCATAGCCGTCACCACATACGAACGCTCATCAAGGTCAATACCCACCACAGTCAGACACACACCATTGTGAGCCACACTCTGGTCAATCTTCAACTCAGACACGAAACTGCAAGTGAGCGTGAAATGCACATTGTCATCCTCATGCACGATACGCAATACACGCGCACCCTCTTCTACAATACCACTGAACATAAAATATCACATTTATAAATTTCACTACAAAAGTAAGGAGATAAATTCATATTTCTTACATTTTGACATTTATTAATATAGATAAAGATACAAGCATTAAACCAATTTGTTAAATTTGCATCAAACAAAGCGAGAACAAACCACAGACAACATAACACCGATGAACAGAAAAACCCTTATCATCGCCATCAGCACCCTGCTCGCCACACCCATATGGTCACAGCAGGCATGGACCCTCGACCAATGCATACGCCATGCCCTCGACAACAACGTCACCGTACAGAAAAACCGCGTCCAAGAGCAAGTCGGCGAAGAAAGCCTCCAGCAGGCCAAGTCAAGCCTCTGGCCCACACTCAGTTTCAGCACCTCCCACGGTGTCAGCTACCGCCCCTTAGACGACGGCTCTGGCATCCGCGTAGACAGCGAAGTCCTCACCAAGAGCAAGAAAGTCAGCAGCAACAGCTCCTACAACATAGGCATGAACTGGACAGTATGGGACGGCGGAGTCAACTACAAGCAAGTCGAAGCCCAAGAACTCACCAACAAACAAAACAAACTCACCACCCAGACCAGCGAGCTCAGCATCCAAGAGCAGATAGCCCAGCTCTACGTCGAGATACTCTACACACGCGAAAGCATCAAAGTCTCCGAAGAACTCGCCTCAACAGCCCGCCAGCAATACGAACGAGGCGAAGAAATGCAGCGGCAAGGCCAGATGTCAAAAGCCGACGTAGTCCAGCTCCAAGCCCAATGGGAAAGCGCAAAATACGACATCGTCAACAACCAGACCATGCTCAGCAACTACAAGCGCCAACTCAAGAACCTCCTCCAGCTCGACCTCAACACAGAGTTTGACATAGCCGACACCCCCCTCGACGACGAAGCCATAATGACCCCTATCCCCCCAGCATCCACAGTATACGCCGAAGCCCTCTCTACCCGGCCGGAGATAAAAAACGCACAGTTGAACATCGAGAGCGCAGAGCTCCAATACAACATTGCACGCCGCGGCTACTACCCCACCATAGGCATCAGTGCAGGCATCAGCGACAGCCACAACACAGGCAGCGACAACACCATAGCCCAGCAGCTCAAGGGCAACCTCAACATGAGCGCCTCCGTCAATCTCAGCATCCCCATCTGGGATGCACGCAAGACCAAGACAGCCAAATCCAAAGCCCGGCTCCAAAAGACCAACGCAGAGCTTGAGCTCCAAAACCAGCAAAACCAGCTCTCCAGCACCATAGAGCAATACTGGCTCAACGCCACAAACGGTCAGCAGAAATACCTCACGGCCAAAGCCAAGGCCACCAGTCAAAAGACCAGCTACGAACTCGTCGGCGAACAGTTCAACAACGGACTCAAAAACGTAGTCGACGTCCTCCAGAGCCGCGACCTCATACTCACCGCCGAGCAAGACATGCTCCAAAGCAAATACACCACCCTATACAACATAGCACTACTACGATTCTACCAAGGCAAAGAACTAAAATTATGAATAGATCACAAATCCTCGCTGCCACACTCGCAGCCCTCATGCTAAGCGCATGCAAACAAGCCCCCCAGCACATCTGTGAAGAGCAGGAAGCCATCAAGCGCGACATCACCACCAGCGTCACCGCCACAGGCACCATAGAGCCCGTCACCAGCGTCGAAGTCGGCACCCAAGTCAGCGGCATCGTCAGCAAGCTCTACGTCGACTACAACAGCATCGTCAAGGCAGGTCAAGTCATCGCCGAGCTCGACAAGACCAACCTCATCAGCGAGCTACAGTCAGCCCAAGCCCAGCTCCGCAGCGCCCAGAGCGACTACGAATACCAGACCCTCAACTACCAGCGCTACAAGAACCTCTATGAAAAAGGCCTCATAAGCGCCAACGACTACGACAAAGCCCACCTCACCTACATACAAGCCAAACAAACCGTAAGCCAGCGACAAGAAAGCGTCAAGAAAGCCAAGACCAACCTCGGCTACGCCACCATCACCAGCCCCA
>CALZLQ010000008.1 GCA_945788385.1 uncultured Prevotellaceae bacterium | reverse complement strand
GTCTACGTCACCACCAAGGGGAAGGCCAAGAAAAATAGCATGTTCCTGCGCCAATATGCGCAGGAACATGAATGTGATAGCTATCGAAAGACTAATGAGTCTTCTCATTACTTCAGAGCTGTGCCATTGAGACTATACTTCTGATTATCCTTGCAAATAACAACGTGGTTGTCCTCGACAAACTTGCCGTCTTTTACCACTTTTTTGTCTGAAGAAGCCGCGATACCAGAAATACCTGTGGGCTGGGCATTGAAATCAATCTTGACTACATCGTCCTTAGCACATGGAACAGTCACTACGCCGTTCTCATCTGCAGAGGCATAAACCTCCTCATCATTGACTGTAATCAGGACACCTGAGAGCTCTGCTGCGCCATTTAGACAACGTACCTTGAGAGGAGCGCCGCTACCGCTGACGATCTGTGCAGACTGGGCCTTGCCCTCGCTCCATGTGATGTCAACGATAAAGTTGCCCTGAGCCTTGAGGCCCTTGACACTACCCTCAGCCCAAGCTGATGGCAATGCAGGAAGGATAGTCACAACATCGTCATAAGACTGGAGTAACATTTCAGCTATACCGCTGGTACAACCATAGTTACCGTCAATCTGGAATGGAGAGTGAGCGTCGAAGAGGTTGTAGTAGCAGCCGCCAAAGTTGCCCATCACAATCACATAAGAACCGGAGTGACGCAGAGCGAGAGTGAGGTTGCGACGAGCATTCTCACCATCCAGACAACGAGCATAGGTATTGGTCTGCCAACCCATAGACCAGCCTGTAACATCACCATTACGTGCTATCTGACCATTGTGAGCAGCCTTGAACAGCTTCTGTCCTTCCTCGCTCTTGTCGAATGCACTAACCTGACTAAATGGATACAGACACATCAAGTGAGAGAGGTGGCGATGACCTTGGTCTGAAAGGGGATTATTTTTCCACTCGGAGATATTATCCTTTTCATTCCATTTTTCAACCCAGAGACCCTTGTCGAAATTGTCATAAAGATTCTGGATTGCAGAAATCTGAGAGGAAGTCAGAGGAGACTCGTCGCCCAATTCTGCATGAGCCTTGAAAATCTCATCGAGCAACTCATAACTGGTCTGTTGAGCAAAGGCTGTGACATCAGTTGGACCATGCTCTGGAGACCATTCACCCTGTATCTCCCACAAGCCCTTGCTATCCTTGGTGGAAATAGACTTAATAAAGAGAGCGCATTGATACATCACAGGCAGAGCCTTCTTGAGGAACTCCTTGTCGAGAGTGTACTTGTAATAACGCCACAGGTGAGTGCAATACCATGCGCCACAGGTCTTGATTGAACCATTGCACCACGTGCTGGTACCGCCAAAGATATTGTTCTCTACGGCTACCATCCAGCCCTTTGCGCCAGACTTCACCTTCTGTGCCAACTGATACCACGGTGAGTTGCTGCCAGGTGCGCCGAGATCCAAGATGTGATTCAAGAAAGGCAAGTGCATCTCAGAAAGGTTGGTTGGGTCTGCTGGCCAGTAGTTCATCTGCACGTTGATGTCGGCGTGAATATCACAATGCCAGAATGAGGTATTAGAGCGATCGTTCCAAATACCCTGCAAGTTGCTTGGAGCATGGCTGTCATAATCGAGGTTGGCACCTATTGTGAAATAGCGACCATACTGGAAATATAATGACTCAAGGAACAAGCCGTCTACGCTGGTCTTGTTCTGGTCAGCAGCGTTGTAGAACTTCACAAGCTGCTCGGTAGTCATGGTGCTCTTGCCTCCGAGGTTCAAGTCAACACGACCCATCAACTCGTTGTGTTTCTGAGTATGGTCTGCCAAAAGGGTCTCATAACCCTTAGCCTTGGCAGCATCTATGCGGCCCTGTACCTTGGCAAGCAGCTGCTCTGCTGTCTCTCCGCTCTTACAGCCGGATTTAGCAGGATCATAGTCCGTAGTGGCGGCCATGATGACGTCTATCTTGGTAGCCTCGCTGACGATGATACCATCTGCAGTCTTCTCTGTCTGACCATCAGTAACTATCTCAAAAGCAGCCTTGTATGCAACTATAGCCATCGCGCCGCCGAAGTTGGCTTTGTTCTCGGTATATGTCACATCGCCAGCTCCTATCTGTTTGTCAGGCTCAAAAGCCACGAGCACCTTCATCTTGTCAGTACCCTGGGCTTCATAATGAGCCACGAGTACTTTGTCGGTAGATGACACGAAGTAACGGCGAGAATAACTTGTGGCCATGTCGCTACTCTTGTAATCAACACCAGCCACACCGCTCATGATATCAAGATAACGAGAGTAATCGTTGACAGGCTTGGACTCATCCTTTCCCTCACTGAACGACTCGCTCAAGTCAGTCACAACGATAGAGCCGAAGTTCTGATAATATCCTTGGTTTGAATTAGTATTATTGCCAGCCCACAAAGTCTTCTCATTAAACTGAATGTTATCCAACTTGATAGGACCTTGTATAGTAGCACCTATCTGGCCATTACCGAGAGGCAGGGCATACTCCATCCAAGTGTCAGCGACACCAGTCTTTGAAGCAGGAACGTCATACCACAAGCTCCAGTCACTAATCCAGCTGGGGCGAGTACCCTTGTTGACAACAGCAAATTCGCCATAGTACACGTCAGGGAAGTCGGCCAATGATACTTCGTTGATAAAAATCTTGCTGCCCTGGTCGCCAGTCACGGATCCTGTGCCCCAGAAAGCGAGCCAGTTGTCGCGATTGTTCATCCAATTGTTTGTTCCGTCGACCTTAATGTATGAAGCATCAGAGCCATCAAACTTGAAGGTACCGGTATACGTAGTACTATAACCGGCCTCACCGTCTACTACCATCTTGGCTCGTGCATTAGCCTCACTTCCAGTCATGCCAAGCACTCTGCTCAGACCTGTAGAATAGTTGTAAATCTGATACTTATTGTCAGCAGTAGCCACAAAAAACCACAAGCCCCTATTGTCGCGAGGCTTATTAGTATTTCTCAGATGAAGGTTGCCATTCTCGACATACTCTTCGTTGAGACTTATATAGCCCCCCTTGCCATTCTGCATGGTATAGAACTTGGTAGCGGCATCAAAATAGCTGACATATACGTTAGGATAAGCTACACTCACTACAGCAATCTTACCATCCTGCGCAATAGCTTGAAAATCATCTCTGGTCAGCGTAGACTTAGTGCTGATTGTAGCACCATTATTGTAGGTCTCGTCACCGTAAGTCACGCCTGCCGCATCGCTTTGTGTGCCGAGTACACTGATAGTGTATACCTTATCCATTGGTACTGCCTCCTCGATGCAATACTTGTTGCCTGGATCTGTAGTTGTCCAAGAGTTCACTACGATACCCTCTGCCGTCTGTCCTGAGTTCTGCGAATTCATGCCGTTAGTTCCAAGTATTAACTTCCAAGGATAATTGGCATCATCGACCTTCTCTATCTTCAGTACGGTAGACGCGCTTTCTTCGTATGAGCCATTGCTGCTCACATACTTGTCAGCACCCACGCTGAAGAGATAGTAGTTGTCGCCTTTCTTCTCAATCTTAAACTGCTGGTTGGGGTCAGTATTGTCTGCGCTCACAGTACCGACAGCACTACCTGTACTAGAACAAAGTTTGCCAGGTACGGCATCGCTATACAGCAAGAAGGCACGAGCGCTCGTGAGCGTGTAGACCTTCTCGTTGTCAAGCTGACTTAAATCTGTCACCTTTTGCGCCCATCCCTCAGCCGAGAGGCCGAGCAGAGCGAACAACATTAGGAAAATTTTTCTCATAGGTTAATTTATTTAGATTGTTTGTGTTTATTTCTATGAAATAGCACCTCGTAGAGCACAAAGATAAAGAAATATTAACTAACATCAAAATAAAACCATGAAAAACTGAATAAAATTATGTTGTCGAGAAATAAAACAGTCCTTTTCTTGACGCAAGATGAGAAAAGGATAAAAATTCGCCATCTCACAATGAGAGAAAAAAGTCAGCAGAGATAAAATGAGAAAAAAGTTGGCAGAGACAAGTCTATTTCTCAGCAAGATACATCGTACAGATGCCAAAAGTAAATCTGCGCCACTCTACGTTGCGGAAACCATTCTCCTGAAGTATGCCCTCCATCACCTCACCTTGGGGGAAAGCCTCCATAGTGGCAGGAAGGTAAGAATAGGCCCGTTTGTCCCTGCTCACGAGCCAGCCCACGAATGGCATGACGACGTGAGAGTAGAGCCAAAAGAGCTGGCGCATGGGGAAGTGAGGTGGCGAGGCAAGCTCTACTATCAGCAGATGCCCCCCAGGTCGCAACACTCGGAGCATCTCCTTGAGTCCGGCATCGAGGTCTTGAAAATTGCGGACACCATACGCCACGGTGACTGCATCAAAAGAAGAGTCAGGAAACGACAGGTTGGTACAATCCCCCTTCTTGAACAAAATCTCGGACGGACATTGCTCCTTGGTCAAGTGGGACACTTTCTCGCTGGCCACCTTCATCATGCCTTCGCTAATATCAATGCCTACAATCTTTTGCGGAGAGAGCAATCGAGATATGAGTATAGCGAAATCACCAGTCCCGGTAGCTACGTCCAAGACCTCACGGGGAGAGAAACGCCCGAGAGCTTCCACAGCCTTGCGACGCCAACCGCGGTCTATGCCCAGACTGAAAGCATGATTGAGGAAATCGTAGGTGGGGGCAATGCCATCAAACATTGCCTCCACCTGATTAGACTTCTCACCCTGTGAGGAATAAGGCTTAATTTTCTCCTGACCGTAGGCCATGTTTACTTATGATTAGAAAGCCAGCCAGCGACGTTGCGCTCGATTCGGGCAGCTATATCTCCCTCGCTATCGGCAGGAGCGAACTTCGTGCCTGTAATATGCTCGTAGAGCTCGATATAGCGATCACTCACGCTTTGGGCATATTCGTCGGTAATCTCAGGCATCACATCGCCCTCGCGATTCATAAAGTCGTGATCAATAAGCCACTGGCGTACGAACTCCTTGGAAAGTTGCTTCTGAGGCTCGCCCTTCTCAAATTTTTCCTCATACCCTTCGGCATAGAAATAGCGGGAACTGTCAGGAGTGTGAATCTCGTCAATCAGGATTACCTGACCATCGCGCTTGCCAAACTCATACTTGGTATCAACCAAAATCAAGCCCTTGCTCGCGGCAATCTCGCTGCCTCGCGCAAAGAGAGCGCGGGTATACTTGACCATAGTCTCCCAATCTTCCTTGCTTACAAGTCCTTGCGCAATAATCTCCTCGGCAGAGATATTCTCGTCATGACCCTCTTCTGCTTTGGTAGTAGGAGTGATAATCGGCTCGGGGAAACGCTCGTTCTCACGCATACCCTCCGGGAGCTTCACGCCACAGAGCTCACGGCAACCGTTCTTGTACTCTCTCCATGCACTACCCGTCAGATAACCACGGATAATCATCTCCACGCGGAAGCCCTCTGCCTTGTAACCTACCGTGACCATCGGGTCAGGCGTAGCCAACTTCCAGTTAGGCACGATGTCGGCAGTAGCGTCCAGAAAACTTGCAGCAATCTGGTTGAGACACTGCCCCTTGTAGGGAATACCCTTAGGCAAAATTACATCAAATGCAGAGATGCGGTCAGTTGCGACCATCACCATCAGGTCATCACCAATTGTGTACACGTCACGAACCTTGCCGTGATAAACATTCGTTTGGTTCTCAAATGAGAAATCCGTCTTAGTCAATGCTGCCATTTTTATGTTTATGTGTAATTATTTTTCTATGTAATTATTCTATCTCTGATATATTTGACACTCATACGTTTTCTATCTCAGGCTTGAAGTCGATCATCGTAGACTGAGACCTCTCGTACGCCTCGACTATACGCGACACAAGGCGATGGCGTACTATGTCTTTCTTTTCCATCTCGACAAAGGCTATGCCTTCTACGCCCGACAAAATCCTCACCGCATCTTTCAGACCGCTCGTCACTCCGTGCGGCAGGTCAATCTGCGTCATGTCACCAGTGACAATCATCTTGGTATTCGTCCCCATGCGTGTCAGGAACATCTTTATTTGAGCCGAAGTGGTATTCTGCGCCTCGTCCAGTATGACAACGGCATCATTGAGCGTCCTGCCACGCATGAAAGCCAAGGGAGCAATCTGGATAATCCTGTGCTCCATCATCTCTGCGAGCTTTTGGGCTGGAATCATATCCTCAAGAGCATCATAGAGGGGCTGCAGGTAAGGGTCAATCTTGTCTTTCATGTCGCCAGGCAGGAAGCCCAGCTTCTCGCCAGCCTCCACCGCAGGACGCGAGAGGATAATCTTGCGTATTTCCTTGTTTTTCAAAGCTCTTACTGCCAAAGCAATAGACATATACGTCTTACCCGAACCTGCAGGACCAGTGGCGAAAACCATATCATTCTCGCCAAACGCCTTGACCAGCTTCTGCTGATTGGCCGACCGTGCAGAGACCGGTTTGCCATTCACGCTGTATACGATGACTCCCTCCACTCCATCCTGGCGTACACGCTCGCCACGCAAGATATGAATCACGTCCTCCTCTGTAAGAGAATTGTACTTCAGGCAATGCCTCTGCAGTTTTTCGATATTCTCCTCGAGGGCACACATCTCCAACTCGTCACCCATGACATGAAGGACATTGCCGCGAGCCACAATCCTGAGCTTCGGATACAGGGCCTTCACAATCTGGATATTAGCATTGTTCACCCCATAAAACACCACGGGGTCAACATCTTCGAGTACGATGTGTTTTTCAATCATTTCAACCAATTTGACCACAAAGATAAACAAAAAGTTTGGATTATACATCATTTATATATAACTTTGTGGCAAAATTATGCGACGATTAAAGAAAAAACTCTACCTCGGACTGTTCGGCATCAGCGTGGTCACACTTGCTATCATACGCCACACGTGCCTGAGCCCATCATCGCTTGATGATGCGGTATCTCCAGTCAATACGCGATCAGACTCCGTACCACCCGCACATAATGTAGGAGCCATAGAACACACAAATAACGCAGAAACTGCAGAAAATATAAAAAGGGCTCCAGCAAATCACAACGTACACAAGATAATAGACGTATATTCATATTCGCAGACCTTCCCTGACGCGCAGGACGTACAGATAGTCAGCGCGCGTCGCCACGGAGTGAAACCCGTCAAAAACCGAGCCCAGGCTGAGCGTCGCAAAGATGAACTTGTATTCGTAGGCAGCAATCCCTTTTATAAAATAGACAATGGTATGCGCAGCAGCATACCCTACCTCGTCCCCCGAGCCGCAGACTTACTGCAGGTCATAGGACGCAATTTTCTCGACAGTCTACACGTCCGGGACATACCGCTCCACAAGATACTCGTCAGTAGCGTACTCCGCACCGAAGAAGACGTAGCCCGACTCATGCGTACCAACCTCAACGCTTCTGACCAATCCTGCCATCGCTATGGCACCACATTCGATATCCCCTACAACCGCTACCAGACAGTCTGCCCGCCCGGAGAGCATCGTCGTACAGTAAGCAACGACACTCTCAAATGGGTTCTCACCCAAGTCCTGCGCGATGTGAGAGCCGACAGCCTGTGTTACATAAAATACGAAGTCAAGCAAGGCTGCTATCACATCACCGTGAAATAGGCTCAACATATCCGACAAACAGATTATCAACCGCATACTTCACTCCTCATCTCCCAAGCCCCCATGGACAAATATGGACTCATCGGACACCCTCTCGGACACTCGTTCTCGAAAAAATTCTTCAACGAGGAGTTTTTCCCACAGCACAACATAAATGCCCGCTATATCAATTTCGATATACCCCACGCAGGCATGCTCCTCGACATAGTGCGCGACAACCCCGACCTCAAAGGTCTGAATTGCACTATCCCCTACAAGCAAGACATCATATCCCTACTCGACGAACTCAGTCCGCAAGCCAAACGTATAGGCGCGGTAAATGTAATAAAAATTCAGCATCACAACAATCCTCAAAAGCCCTTCACCCTCACAGGCTTCAACAGCGACATAATCGGATTTACCCAAAGTCTTCGTCCCCTGCTCAAGCCTCATCACACCAAAGCTCTGATACTCGGTACAGGCGGAGCGTCAAAGGCTATTTGCGAAGCACTTAAAGACCTAAACATCGACTACGTATACGTAAGCCGAAGCGCACGCAAGGGAGTCCTTGACTATGCCCATCTCACACCTGAAATCATACAATCCCACCCCCTCATCATCAACTGCACTCCTGTCGGAATGTTTCCACATATAGATTGTGCACCGGATTTGCCCTATCAGGTCATCGATGAGCGTCATCTTCTTTATGACCTTATCTACAACCCCGAAGAGACCCTCTTCATGCGGCTCGGAAGGGAAAGGGGAGCCACAGTAAAAAACGGCATGGAGATGCTACGACTCCAAGCCCTTGCGTCATGGGATTTCTGGCATAGCTGACAACAAAAGAAAGCCTGTTTGCAAATAACAGCCCAACGTCCGATTTGAGTTTTGGCAAAACATTCACAGCAACAAGCCTCCTGTCAAGACCACAAATACACTAAGACTCGACCTATTTGGTATAAAATCACAGAATAATTGTCGCGGACAACTCAGGTTTACATTTTTTTTCGTATCTTTGTGCGCAAAATATAACAAATATTTCTCATGGATAACCAAAGATACATGATGCGCGGTGTTAGTGCTGCAAAAGAGGACGTACACGCCGCTATTAGAAACATTGACAAAGGTCTATACCCTCAAGCCTTTTGCAAAATTATCCCAGACATTTTGGGAGGTGATGCCGATTACTGCAACATCATGCACGCCGATGGGGCTGGCACAAAATCATCACTCGCCTACATGTACTGGAAGGAAACCGGCGACCTCTCAGTCTGGAAGGGGATTGCACAAGATGCGCTCATCATGAATACCGACGACCTCCTGTGTGTGGGAGCCGTAGACAATATCCTCGTGAGCTCTACAATAGGCCGCAACAAGATGCTCATCCCCGGCGAGGTAATCTCGGCCATCATCAACGGCACCGACGAGCTCATGGCTGAAATGCGCGAGATGGGAGTCGGAATCTATGGCACAGGTGGAGAGACGGCCGACGTAGGCGACCTCGTACGCACTATCATCGTCGACAGCACCGTGACCTGCCGCATGAAGCGCAGCGATGTCATAGACAATGCCAACATACGCCCCGGCGACGTAATCGTGGGCCTGAGCAGCACAGGGCAAGCCACCTACGAAAAGAAATACAACGGCGGCATGGGTTCAAACGGACTCACCTCAGCACGCCACGACGTTTTTTCAAAATACCTTGCAGAGAAGTATCCGGAAAGCTACGACCACGCAGTCCCATCAGAGTTGGTCTACAGCGGGAGCAAGCGTCTGGACGACAAGATAGAAGGCTGTCCGCTCACCGCTGGCGAGATGGTACTCTCTCCCACACGCACCTATGCTCCTGTCATCAAGAAAATGCTCGACGAGATGCGCTCTGAGATACACGGCATGGTACATTGTACGGGCGGAGCTCAGACCAAGGTGCTTCATTTCGTCAGCGACAATTGCCGCGTAGTCAAAGATAATATGTTCCCCATACCGCCACTCTTCAAGACCATACAGGAAGAAAGCCAGACAGACTGGAACGAGATGTACAAGGTCTTCAACATGGGGCACCGCATGGAAATCTACGTCAGCCCCGAGCAGGCAGAACGAGTCATCGCGATTAGCAAATCTTTCAACATTGATGCTCAAGTCATCGGCCACATCGAGGAGGGCAAGAAGAGTCTGACCATCAAGAGTGAATACGGAGAGTTCAACTATTAAGCTCACGCCATGGCAAACAGTCTGTTAGAAAAACTCGAAGGTCTCGTATCACGTTTTGAGGAAGTCTCCACCCTCATCACCGACCCAAGCGTCATAGCCGACCAAAAACGCTATGTCAAGCTCACCAAGGAGTGGAAAGACCTCGGCAAGATAGTAGAGGCACGCAAGCAGTACATAGGTTGCTTGCAGACCATCGATGACGCCAAGGAGATGATGTCACTCGAAGACGACCCCGACATGAAAGCCATGCTCCGCGAAGAGCTTACAGCCAGCGAAGCACGCATACCGGAGCTCGAGGAGGAGATAAAGTTACTGCTCGTACCTGCCGATCCCGAAGACGACAAGAACATCGTGCTTGAGATACGTGGAGGCACAGGAGGCGACGAAGCAGCCCTCTTTGCAGGCGACCTTTTCCGAATGTATTCAAAATACTTTGAGAGCAAAGGCTGGAAGATGACCGTCTCAAACTACAACGAAGGAGCCGTGGGAGGATACAAGGAAATAGTCTGCACCGTGACTGGAGACGGAGTATACGGCACGATGAAGTACGAGAGTGGGGTACACCGCGTACAACGCGTGCCTGCCACCGAGACACAAGGCCGCGTCCACACATCGGCAGCCACGGTAGCGGTGCTGCCCGAAGCGGAAGAGTTTGACGTGGAAATCAACGAAGGCGCCATAAAATGGGACACTTTCCGTTCGAGCGGAGCTGGAGGCCAGAACGTCAACAAGGTAGAATCAGGCGTTCGTGCCCGCTACGTGTGGCGCAACCCCTTCACCAACGAAGACGAAGAAATCCTCGTAGAATGTACCGAGACACGCGACCAGCCCAAAAACAAGGAGCGCGCCTTGGCACGACTGCGCACCTTTATCTACGACAAGGAGCACCAGAAATACCTCGACGACATAGCCTCACGCCGCAAGACCATGGTCTCAACAGGCGACCGTTCCGCAAAGATACGCACCTACAACTATCCTCAGGGACGTATCACAGACCACCGTATCGGATATACCATATACAATCTTCCAGCCTTCATGGACGGACAGATACAAGACTGCATCGACCATCTCATCGTGGCAGAGAATGCTGAACGCATGAAAGAATCAGAGCTCTGACGACCTAATCTTAATAATCAAAACCATTCAACAAGCATATAGACATGAACAGACAAGAACTAATAGCCCAGATACAGCAGAAGCAGAGTTTCCTCTGCGTAGGTCTCGACGTAGATCTCAACAAAATCCCCAAACATCTCTTGCAGGCCGAAGACCCCATCTTCGAGTTCAACAAGCAGATAATCGATGCCACAGCCCCATACTGCGTGGCATACAAGCCCAACCTTGCATTCTACGAAGCCTACGGCGTAAAAGGCATCATGGCATTTGAAAAGACCGTGCGCTATATCAAGCAGAACTATCCGGAGCAGTTTGTCATCGCTGACGCCAAGCGAGGAGACATAGGCAATACCTCAAAGATGTATGCACGCACCTTCTTCGGCGAATACGACGTCGAAGCCCTTACCGTTGCGCCCTATATGGGAGAAGACAGCGTCACCCCCTTCCTCGACGGCTACGACGGCAAGTGGGTCATACTTCTCGCCCTTACCTCCAACAAGGGCAGCTTTGACTTCCAGCTCACCGAAGACAAGGACGGAGAACGCTTGTTCGAGAAAGTCATACGCAAATCACAACAATGGGGCAATCCCCAAAACATGATGTACGTCGTAGGAGCCACACGCGGCGAAATGTTCAAGGACATACGTGCCGTAGCCCCCGACCACTTCCTCCTCGTGCCGGGAGTAGGCGCACAAGGCGGTTCGCTCGAAGAGGTCTGCAAATATGGCATGACCAAAGACTGCGGACTGCTCGTCAACTCAAGCCGCGGAATCATCTTTGCCGACAATACAGAAAATTTTGCCACCATAGCAGCAGCAAAAGCCAAAGAGCTCCAGCAGCAGATGGCCGAAGAGCTTGCAAAAATCAAGTAAGCATACATTTACATACATACCTTAGACCATACATATATGGAATTTAGCGCGCAAATGATAGCAGGCTTCCTCGAGGGGACCATCGTAGGCGACCCCGAGGCCAAGGTCTGCGACTTCGCCAAGATAGAAGAAGGCCGACAAGGATGCCTCAGCTTTCTGTACAACGACAAGTACGAAGAACACCTTTACACTACAGAGAGCACCATCGTCCTCGTCAGCGACAAGTTTGAGCCCAAGAAACCACATCAAGCCACTCTGATTAAAGTTGCCGACCCGCGCCTTGCCGTAGCCAAGCTCCTCAACCTCTACGAGAGCATGAAGCCACGTCGCACTGGCATCAGCCCCCTCGCATTCGTCGACCCCACAGCCAAGATAGGCAAGGACTGCTACATCGCCCCCTTCGTGTCTATTGCAGAAAACGTAGAGATAGGCGACAATACCACAGTCTACAGCAATGCCGTCATATATCACGACTGCAAGGTTGGCTCACGATGCATACTCCACGCAGGCTGCGTGATAGGGGCAGACGGATTTGGATTTCAGCCCAATGCCGACAAGACAGGCTACGACAAGATACCCCAGATAGGCAACGTCATCATCGAAGACGACGTCGAGATAGGAGCCAACACATGTATAGACCGCGCCATGATGGGCTCTACTATCATACACCAGGATGTCAAGCTCGACAACCTCGTACAAATAGGGCACAACAACGAAATCGGAGCCCATACCGTCATGTCATCACAAGTAGGCATCGCAGGTACTACCAAGATTGGCCAATGGTGTATGTTTGGCGGACAAGTAGGAGTAGCAGGACAATGCACCATAGCAGACCAGACTATGGTGGGCGCACAATCGGGAATACCAAACGATATCAAGAAACCGGGACAGATGCTGATGGGTTCACCAACCATCGACGGTAGGCTGTGGCGGAAAGCACAAGCCGTCATCAAGCAGCTCCCAGATATGTATCAAGAGTTTAACCGTATGAAAAAAGAGATTGCCGAACTCAAGCAGCAACTCAGCCAAGCTCAATCATGAAACAAAGACAACGTACATTAAAGTCCAGCTTCTCACTCTCTGGCAAAGGACTCCACACAGGCCTTGACCTCACTATAACCATACACCCAGCACCAGCAGGATACGGCTACAAAATACGCCGCGTTGACCTCGAAGGCCAACCCGTCATAGACGCTCTCGCCGAGAATGTCAAGGAGACAACACGAGGTACTGTGCTCTTCAACGGTGATGTACGATGCAGCACGGTAGAACACGGCCTCGCCTCACTCTATGCCAATGGTATAGACAATGTCTTGATTGACGTCAACGGTCCAGAGTTTCCCATACTCGATGGCAGTGCTGCCCCATACGTCGAAAAGATACTCAAGACGGGCACCATAGAGCAAGATGCCGAAAAGATTTGGCTTGAAGTCAGCGAGCCCATTATGGTTGTCGACGAGAAGACAGGCTCACGCATAGCTCTCATGCCAGGCGACGAACCGGCCATCTCTGTCACCATCGACTTCAACTCCCACATGATGCCCATGCAGAACGCTACTCTCAACAATATGCGTCTCTTCAACAGCAAGATTGCAGCAGCCCGCACCTTCGTCTTCGTACGCGAGATAGAGCCCCTTCTCAATCTCGGTCTCATCAAAGGAGGAGACCTCGACAATGCCATTGTCATCTATGAGCGTCAGACCACCCAAGAACGCATGGACAAACTATGCGAACTATGCGGAGTAGAGCACCACGATGCCAACGAGCTCGGATATATGCAACACAAGCCCCTCGTATGGGACAACGAACCGGCACGCCATAAGTTGCTCGATATCATCGGCGACCTCTCACTCGTCGGAGCCCCCATACGCGGCCATATCATAGCTACAAAACCAGGACATACCATCAACAATATCTTTGCACGCAAACTCCGTGACCTGTTAAAAAGCAAGCTTAACTAAATGACCTTGACCTTAAAATTCTGTTAACCACATAACCTCACAAAAATATGATTAGCCCACTTGCATACATACACCCCGAGGCAGTAATCGGGCAAAATTGCGAAATAGGACCGTTCTGCTACATAGATAAAAATGTAGTCATTGGCGACAACAACACTCTGATGAACAGCGTCACCATACTTTACGGAGCCCGTATCGGGAATGGCAACCGTTTCTTCCCGGGAGCAGTCATAAGCGCTATCCCCCAAGACCTCAAATTCGTAGGAGAGGAGACCACAGCAGAAATCGGCGACAACAACACCTTCAGAGAGAACGTCACCGTCAATCGAGGCACAGCAGCAAAGGGCCGCACCGTAGTAGGAGATGGCAATCTCCTGATGGAAGGCGTACACATAGCCCACGACGACATCATAGGCAACGAGTGCATCATAGGCAACAGTACCAAGCTCGCAGGAGAAGTCACCGTTGATGACCGTGCCATACTGTCAGCCAACGTACTCGTACACCAATTCTGCCGCATAGGCTCATATTGCATGGTAGGAGGAGGCACAGGTTGCGCCCAAGACGTATTGCCATACTCGATGGTGGCACGCGACCCAGCCTCATACTGCGGACTCAACACAGTTGGACTGCGTCGCCGGGGATTCGACCGCGACCTTGTAGACAATATCCATCGTGCCTACCAGATTATAATACAAGGTACAGGCCTGCAGAAAGACCTCCTCATGCGAGTAGAGACTGAGATACCCGAATCTCCCGAGATAGCATATATCCTTGATTTCATACGCACCAGCAAACGAGGGATAATCAAATGACACACAGATTTATCTTATTCAGTCAGGAAGTCAAGAATTTCGTAATTGAGATCAAGGCTTCACCTCAAAGCACCTTTCGCCAGCTTCACGACATCATACAGCAACATTGTCAGTATGTCGAGACCGGCAACCACCAATTTCTCATCTGCGATGACGACTGGCACGTGCGCCACAAGATTTACCTACGCCCTAAGACCACAGGCTACGACGAAGACCTCTATCTTATGGACGAGACACCATTGGAGGACTTCATCGACTCCGAAGGGCAACACATAGCATACGTCTACGACGTCGAAGGCAAACGCAACTTCCTGATCGAACTCACAGAAAACATCTATGGCCAAAGCGTCGACGGCGCATTCGTCAGCCGCAGCAAAGGCAAGGCTCCCGAACAGTTCATCATTGAGGAACTTGACGACCTCTTCGCACACACCCCCTCCCCCACCCTTTCACCAGCAGACGAAGACGACGAAACGGAAGACAACGACGAAGATTCGTACGATACTGACGAACTTGACATGGAAGGATTTGAGGTCAGTCAGCAGTAAGACCACGCTATGCAAGACAAACTGCTTATAGTACTTCTTGGCCCCACAGCAGTAGGCAAGACCGAATTGGCACTCAACTTGGCCGAGCGACTGTCATGTCCCATACTCAACTGCGACTCACGCCAGATTTACAAGCAGATGCAGATAGGTACGGCATCACCCACTCCAGAGCAATTGAGTCGGGTAAAACACTATTTCGTAGGCGAACTCGACCTTGATGAATACTATAGCGCAGCACGCTATGAGCAAGAGGTCCTCACGCTCGCCACAAATCTCTTTGCCCGCCACAACACCCTCATACTCTCAGGAGGCAGCATGATGTACATCGACGCCGTATGCAAAGGCATCGACGACATACCTACCGTAGATACCATCACACGCGACACTTTAAAGCAGCGACTCGTCTCCGAAGGCCTCGACACTTTGCTCGAAGAACTGCGCATATTAGACCCCGAGCATTACAAGACCGTAGACCGTCACAACGCCAAACGAGTAGTCCACGCCCTCGAGATATGCTACATGACGGGCAAGCCATACTCCAGTTTTCTTTCACGTCGCACCCTTAGAGCAGGACAATCATCACGCCCCTTCCGCATACTTAAAATCGGGCTCGAGCGACCACGCCAAGACCTCTTCGACCGAATAAATGCACGCGTAGACCTGATGATAGCCCAAGGACTGCTTCACGAAGCCAGTACACTATACCCATACCGTCAACTCAACTCCCTCAACACGGTAGGATACAAGGAAATGTTTAAAGTACTCGAAGGCACATGGCAACTCCCCCTGGCCATAGAACGCATGAAAAAAAACACACGCGTCTATGCCAAGAAACAGATGACATGGTTCAAACACGACACAGACATACATTGGTACTCGCCCGACTCCACACAAGAGATATGGCAAGAGATTCAAAAACATCTGAAATAACACATTCGTAACTTATCAATATAGAGTTATGACACAGATTAAGAATATAGCAGTAAAGACTGCAAAAATAGTAAAAAGCATATATTCAGGACCATGGTATAAGAAAGTCCTCGTATGGCTGGGCACATTCATCTTTTCGATAATACTCTTTTTGGGAGCAGTAGACTGCAATTTCCTGTATCTCTTTGGGAAATCTCCAGGCTTTAACGAAATCAAAAACCCCATAGTCAACGAAGCAAGCATAGTATATAGTGCCGACAGCGTGCTCATGGGCAAATACTTCAACGAAAACCGCACCCCCGTCAACTACGAACAGATAAGCCCCATACTCATTCGTACACTTATCAGCACCGAGGACGAGCGGTTTTACGAACACCACGGCATAGACTTCACGGCCCTCTTTGCAGCAGCAAAAGACATGATGCGAGGCAATGCACGAGGAGCAAGCACCATTACACAGCAGCTTGCCAAAAACCTCTTCCGCGTACGAACAGAGTACTCCACAGGATTGTGTGGCAAAATACCCGGAGTCAAGCTACTCATCATGAAGGCTAAGGAATGGATAGTAGCGCTCAAATTAGAAAGCGTCTACAACAAGGAAGAAATACTGACAATGTATCTCAACACCGTAGACTTTGGGAGCAACTCTTTTGGTATTAACACAGCAGCCAAGACCTTCTTCTCCACCACCCCAAGCAAACTAAATTACGAACAAAGTGCCACCCTCGTAGGGCTGCTCAAAGCCACCAGCACCTACAATCCCAAACGCAACCCCAAAAACAGCACAGCCCGACGCAACCAAGTGCTCGAAAACGCATTCAACAACCACGCGATTATCCTCAATGGCAAGCAAGCCACCCGGGCCCAGCTTGACAGTCTCAAAAACACCCCACTCATCGTCACAGGAGAAGTACAGGAAAGCAGCTACGATGGTCCCGCGCCATATTTCAGACAATATCTGCGCGAATATATAGACAAGCTCTGCGACATGGGCCTCATAAAAGGCTACGACAGCGAGAATAAGCTCGATCTCGACATAGCAGGACTCAAGATATACACCACCCTCGACACACGCATACAGAAGCATGCCGAAGAAGCCGTCAAAGCCCAAATGGCCAAGATACAGAAAAACTTCGACAACCACTGGGGCAAATCGCCACGATGGAGAGATGCCCGTGGAGCAGAGATGCCAGACTTTATCGAAGGCATAGCACGCCGCACATCACGCTACGCCTACTTAGTAAAGAAATATAATGACAACCAAGACAGCATTTGGGCAGAACTCAACACCCCACACACAGTAAGGCTCTACTCATACGATGGCCCCGTCGAGCAGGAACTCAGTACCATGGACTCCATCCGCCACATGGTAAGCTTTATGCACACAGGCTTCGTGGCCATAGAGCCAGACACACGCCACGTCAAAGCCTGGGTAGGCGACATCAACTTCGACAACTGGAAATACGACAAAGTCATGGCAGGACGTCAGGCAGGCTCTACCTTCAAACTCTTTGTCTATGCCGAAGCCATGAATCAAGGTATGACCCCCAACGACCGACGCCTCGACAGCTACATATCATACCCCGACACCACCGCCGATGGCAAGCCAACACGTTGGGCACCACACAATGCCGACGGAGTCTGCTCGGGAGAGAATTACACCCTACGCAGCGCCTTTGCCAAGAGCATCAACACCATAGCAGTCAAAGTCGGCATGGAAGTAGGCATTCCCAATATCATCAAGACAGCACACGCCATGGGTATCGAGAGCCCCTTGAAAGACATCAAATCGCTTTCCCTCGGCTCCTGCGACATCAACCTGCTTGAGCTCACCAACTCCTATTGCACCGTAGTCAACGATGGCAAATACAATATGCCCATACTCGTCACTGAGATTAAAGACCGCGAAGGCAAGACTATATACAAAGCCCAGCTCGACTATAAGCAAGCCATACCCGAGAGCACAGCCACAAGCATGCTCGACCTGCTCACAGCAGGTATGCGAGGCTTTGGTGGCACCATAGGCTCACTCTGGCAATGGATAGGACCATTTGCACGATATACCAGCTTCGGAGGCAAGACAGGTACGAGCAACAATCATTCAGACGCATGGTTTGTCGGCACCACCCCCAAGATAGTGGGAGGAGCCTGGGTAGGAGGCGAGTATCGCTGCATACACTTCCGCACAGGACAGCTCGGGCAAGGCAGTCGCACGGCATTGCCCATCTTTGGCGACTTTATGAAACGACTGCTCAGCGACACCACGTTTCAACAACGCTACCTCGTGAACTTCGACCCGTCGAAGAATAAGATTATAAATCTTGACGTGCCCTTAATCGTAGAAGACACAATCCCCGATAGCCTACAAAACGCGCCAGATGTAATCGAAACAGACATCGTTTCAGAAGGAGAGACAGCACCTTCTCTCGAAAAAGATAGTCTTTTTAACTAAAAACCGTTAATTCTTGTTAATCGTCAAATCTTGAACGGTGCTGGCGAATCTTATTTTTCGTAAAATTTGCTAAATTTGTTTCAGCAAAGTGGGAAAATACCCTTTAAAAAGGGCATACTGTACCCAATTATTAAGATAAAACAAAAATAACTATAAACAAACAAACCTATGACAAACCGTTTCAAACAATGGAGTAAGTCCAAGACTTTGATCGTATGTCTGGCAGCCTTAGGAGGTGGCCTTTCCAGTTGTACAGATGACTATACGCTGGACGAAGAAAAGCCAACATTCCTGAATTCCAGCATTTACGAGACTCTTGAAGAGAGTGGCAATCACAAGATGTTCTTGCAGCTCATCAACGACAAGGAACTCAACGCGAGTGCCAACTCTGACGGAGAAAAGACAGAACTTGCCGAGATTCTGTCCAAGACAGGTTCACGTACAGTATTTGCGGCCAATGACGATGCCTGGGCAAAGTTTTTTGAAGCTAATGCCCAGCTCCCCGAGACCAACCCCTGGCACTATGCCACGAGCTACGACAAGCTGTCAAAAGCTCAAAAGCTGCTTTTGCTCAACACCAGCATGCTTCCCAACGCCATCGTGATGGAGAACCTCGCAAGCAGCACAGGTACCAACCCCACACGTGGTGAGACCCTACGCCACTACACCAAGACCGCGCCTACCGACTCCATCACGAGTGTGAAAGTCGCAGACCTCTTCCATTCATATTGGAATATAGACAAACAGCTTCACCCCGAGGTAGACGAAGCTGGCAATGTACAGCCTGAGATAGACCAATGGGCACGTATCAAGAACGGTACCCTCACCAAGGAGAGCATCCTCATGGCCCAAGACTCTTCAGCCTCAATGCTCATCCACTTTACCAACGAGTACATGTCGAAAAACCAGATTGACGACAAGCTCGACTTCCACGTACTCATGAATGGTGCCGACCGTATCACAAGCGACGTACATATCTATGACTCAAAACTTGACTCTACCGATATAGTATGTCTCAATGGTTACCTCAACTTTGCCTCAATGCCACTTGTACCCAAGGCAAACATGGCAGAAGTAATCCGCACCAATGGCAAGACCAATATCTTCAGCCATATTCTGGAACGTTTCTCTGTGCCTTTCCATAGCGTAGATTTGGCACGCCAATACCGTCTGTTGCACCCCGATTTTCCCGTAGACGATACCATCTACGTAAAGCGTTACTACTCAGAGCGCTCATACGGCTCTACCAAGAGCCGCAACGTTGAAGTCGGCAAGGACTGGCGCGGCAATCTCTTCGCAGGAGGCAAGGGCAAGCTCAAGTTCGATCCGGGATGGAACGAGTACTTCCCACAGGAGTCAGACCCGACAAAAGACATGGGCGCCATATTCGTCCCCAACGATGCCAGCATGCTTGAGTACTTCAAACAAGGCGGTGGTCGAGTACTCATTGAGGAGTACACCCTCAATCCACATTCTCCAAGCGAATATGCCTTAGAGGGTCAGGGATTCGAATCTCTGCTCGAAGACATCGACCAGATACCCCTCTCGCGCTTCAAGGAGATTATCAACAACGTGATGTTCACCAGCTTCGTAAGCTCAGTGCCATCAAAGATGCTCAAGCTCATCGATCCCACATCACAACAGCAAATCTTCACCGAAAACGACACCAAGCTAATGGCTGACGGAGGTAATATCGAAAGAGTGGAGCTCGCAAGCAATGGTCCCGTATATATTATGAATAATGTATACACCCCCACAGACTTCGACTGCGTAGCCACACCAGCCTACCTCAAAGGTGAGTCCACCAACAAGATTATGAACTGGGCCATCTACTCCGACAGCGAAAACAAGACCAATCCTCAGATGGGTCTCAACTACTTCGCATACCTCAAGGCCATGCGCAGTTGCTTCACATTCTTCCTGCCAACGGACGAAGCCCTCAAATACTATTATGACCCCGTCAGCTTCGTTGCCAACGTCACAGGTACTCAGATGGCCAACAAGAACGTCAAGGCAGGCCGCGTAGTACGTTTCCTCTACATAGATGGCAGCAAGAGCGAGTTTCCTTTCAAGAACGGACAGGGTCAGAACTACATTACCGTTGATGGTAAGAAGATTTACTCAATCGCCGACTACGACATCGAAAACGGTCAGATACTCAGCGTAAAAGGTGTAGAAGGTCAGACCAGACAATACCTCGACAAGGCAGAGCAGCTCAACCGCTTGCGTCAGATGCTTGAGGATAACACCATCGTACACCAAGAGCTTGGTAAAGATTACGAAGACAACGGCATGAAACTTATGCCATTCATCAACAAAGACGATCCTACAAACGACGAATACTACCTCACAAAGAGTGGTATGGGTGTCAAGGTAACACGCGCAAACGGACAGGTAGTCTCAGCCCAAGGAGGATTCCAACTTGAAAATGAGAGAGAAATAGATGCCAGCAAACATGCAAATTGCGCACCAGGCGTACTCAAGGCAAATGTTGAAGTCTTCGGCAGCTACAAGAACGGCTTCACCTTCACTATGGACGCTCCCCTTATCCCAGCGTCACGCTCAGCATGGAGTGTGTTGGCCAATGTGCCACGCGGCTTCAAGAAAGACAAGCAGGACGAGGCAGAGGGCGCAGCTGACAACAACCCATACCAGAAGTTCTACGAGTACTGCGACCACCCTGGCATAGCCCTCGACGAACTCATCAAGAAGTCAGGTCTCGTAGACGAAACCAAGTACGACATCAATGTCTCCGCACAGTTGAGTCAGTTGCAGGCTGCCCTCGAGAAATATGAGACCTTCGTAGGCAACCGCAACGGTATGGACTACAACGTCAGCTTCTGGCAGAACTACAACTACACAGTCTTCGCTCCAAACAACGATGCAGTACAGGCAGCCATTGATGCAGGTCTCCCCACATGGCAACAAGTATATGAAAAATACGAAGGCTACGATAAGGATGCTGACGGCAACATAGCCAAAAGGAAGGATAGTCTTGAACTTCAAGCCAACATCGTACTGCTGACCAACTTCGTACGTATGCACTTCGTCGACAACAGCATATTTGCCGACAAGAGTGACGTTAACAAGGAAATGGTAAGCAACAGTTTCGACAACGAACATCAGGTATTTAAAAAGGTATACGTCAAGCGTACCGGAGGCAAACTCTCTGTATCAGAGAAGGAAGACGGCAGCACAGGTTGGGGCGAATCAATAGACGAATATAATGGTCGTGATGTCAGGAATATCATGACCTGCGATCGTTCGTGCAACAAGGCTGTAAAGAATGCCACTACGATGAACGGTCTTCAGGTAGAGTACTCTAACTACGCTGTGGTACACCTCATAGACAAAGCTCTCATGCCCGAACTGCCCACATCAGAAGACCCACAGTCGCTGAGCAGATACGTTGAGAGATTCAAAATCCGATAAATCTATATGCCATGAACAAGATAATAAAGTTTTTTGCGCTGTGTGCCATAACGCTTGCGGCACTACCAGCAAATGCGCAGCAACGCATCTCCGGTACAGTATCGGATGATTTCGATGTGAT
>CALZLQ010000007.1 GCA_945788385.1 uncultured Prevotellaceae bacterium | reverse complement strand
GGGAAGCCCCACCACTCCTGCTCCATACCGTTGATGAGGTTCATACCGAAGAGACTCGCTATGAGTGTGGGGAACATGAGTATGAGCGACACCGAAGTCAGCATCTTCATGACCTGCGACATATTATTATTGATAAGGTTGGCATAGGTGTCCATGGTCGAGTCAAGGATATTGGTATAGATCCCGGCAGTCTCACGAGCCTGCGAAAGCTCGATGTTTACGTCCTCGATGAGGTCAGCGTCAAGAGCATCGACCTTGAGCTTGAATTTGAGCTTGGACAACAGAGTCTCGTTGCCACGAATTGAGGTGACGAAATATGTGAGCGAATCCTGCAGACGTGACAAAGCTATGAGGTCGGCATTGTCAACCTTGCGGTCTAAGTTGCGCTTGCTCTGGTCTATGAGAGCCTGTATCTGCTTGAGACGCTTGAGGTACCACACAGCACTGCTGAGAAACATACGAAACACCATATCGACAGAATCCGTAAAGCCTAAGCCCCTACGTTGCTGATAGGTGACGAAGTCAATCATCATATTGGTCTCAAAATTGCACACCGTGATGCACACATCATCCTTCATGATGATACCCAAAGGGATGGTAGTGTAAGGAGTGCGCGACCTCACCTCTTTGACGTAAGGTATACGCAAGATGATGAGAGCCCAGCCCTCGTCATGGTCATAACGTGGCCGCTCGTCAGTATCCGCAATATCATCGAGGAAATAGTCGGGTATGCCAAGCGTCTGCTCGAGAAAGTCTATATCCTCCTCAGTAGGGCAGGTGACCTGCACCCAACACTTCGGAGCCCAGTCATCCATGGTCCTGAGTCCGTTCTGAGTGTTCCAATACGTGCGCATTATCTTATGCCTCTCTTCTCTTTGATGCCACTGGCCTCAATGACATTAATTATGTAATCTCCCAATTTCTCGTACTCAGATATGAGATCCATATAGAAGACCCCCGTCTGGTAGTCGTAGAGCTTATTGTTGATGTCTACGATGTTCTGGTTCTTGAGTTGGGTACGATAATTGTTTATCTCATTCTCCGTGTTGATACTCTTGTTGAGGTCAACATAACGATGCTCGCCCTGCTGGATGACTACAGACATCTGCTCTATAGCCTCACTCAGCAAATGCTGCATACTGTGGATATGCTGCAACTGTTTGTCAGTAAAAGCCTCCTGGCAATACTGGCGCTTGCGCGAGATAGTACGCGCTATGTTGAAACAAGCATCGCCCACGCTCTCCAACTCAGAGCACACACGCATCATACGCTGTATGTCCTGCTTTGACTCCGCAGAGAGCCGCCCCTCAGCCACCTTGGTGAGATAATCACATATCTCTATCTCCATATTGTCAGTAATGCCCTCATACTTCTCAATGCGAGAATACAATCTGTTGAAATCCTCCCCCTTCTCGGTGCCGAGCAAATCTATGGTAAACCCGAACATACGCACACAGCGGTCCACGAAAAGACTGATCTCCTTCTTAGCCTCGAAAATAGAAAGCTCAGCCGTACTCATCGGACCACCGCTGATAAATTTCAGCCCATGCTCCTCCTCCGCCTCATTATTGTCACTGCTGACGAGTAGACACACCACCCTCTCCATAGGCTTGACAAACCAGATAAGGATAAGCACGTTGCATATATTGAAAGAAGTATGAAAAGCTGCCAGTACAGCATTGAGGATAACAGGGTTCTCGACATGATTGGGATTGCACCCCACAAGCGAGCACACAAAATTGACAAAATACTTGTATATACAAAGCACCCAAACCACGCCGAAGAGGTTGAAGATAAGATGAGCACGAGCAGCACGCTGCGCCTGTGCCGAAGCCGACATTGCCACGACGTTGGAAGTAATCGTAGTCCCAATATTCTCGCCCATCACCAGAGCAATGCCAGCATATATGTCAAGCACACCCGTAGCACAGAGCGTCATGGTAATGGCCATTATGGCTGCCGAAGATTGCACGGCACAAGTAAGCAGACCACCCACGACCAAGTAGAGAATATAAGTGCCATAATCACCGGGACCGAGATGACTCGTGCCGTCAAAGAGATTCTTGACGGCAGGTATGCTGTCAAGGTGCATGTCTATGGCATTCGTCTTGAGAGTAGTCAGGCCGAGCAACATCAAGGCAAGCCCCATGATAAATTCCCCGAGATTGGTATTCTTGTGAGAATAAATCAAAGCCACAGCGACCACTATGGCAGTGAAGACCATCAGCCTCATATCGAAACTACCCCCCAGCACCATAATCCATGCCGTAGCCGTAGTGCCGATATTTGCACCCATTATGACAGAGATAGCCTGAGCCAACGTGAGAAGTCCGGCACTCACAAAACTCACCGTCATGACTGTCGTTGCAGTCGAAGACTGAATGCAAGTAGTGATAAACGCACCAGTCACAAGGCCCGTAAAGCGGTTTGTAGTAGCCTTGGCAAGAACATTGCGCAAGCTGCTTCCCGCCATCTTCTGCAGGCCTTCACTCATCACCTTCATGCCATACATCAGCAAGGCTACCGAGCCAGTCAAGACAATTAATCCAAGCAACATAATGCGATTTTGACGCAAAGATAATAAAAATAATCTAAAAAAAGCAATCTCACGCAAACAAATGGAAAAAAAATGGTTCATCCGACAAATGCGTAGTTCCGATGTAGAAAAAAGAATAAAAAGAGAGATAGCTAAGATTTTATTTCTATCTTTGATTATCCCTATATAGCTTTGCTGATGACATTCATTAGGACAGGGATGTGACGGCTGAGTTTCCTGATGTGTTCGGGAGGATGATGGAGATAATACGTTCGGAGTGTGCTGAGTGTCCGTCGTTCAGGATTATGATGCCAAATTGATTGTGTTGGGGGTAAATCGCGGCCTGGTCTTGAAACTAATTCGGCTATTTGCTTGCTTTTTTGAAATAAAACACTTACTTTTGCCGTATGAAACTATAATAATTTAAAACACATGATAGACGTAAAGGAAATTCTGGCACAGGCAGAAGAGAAAATGGAGGAAGCTGTGATGTATCTCGACGAGGCGCTTGCGCATATACGCGCAGGCAAGGCTAATGTTAAGATACTTGATGGCGTAAGGGTGGACAGCTACGGGAGTATGGTTCCGCTCAACAATGTGGCAAGTATCAATACTCCTGATGCTCGCACCATAGCGATCAAGCCTTGGGACAAGAGTATGTTCAAACCTATCGAGAAGGCTATACTCGACAGCGAGGTGGGCATCACTCCTGACAACAACGGCGAAATCATCCGCCTCACTATTCCGCCACTGACGGAGGAGCGACGCAAACAGCTGGTCAAGCAGTGTGGCAAGGAGGGTGAGCAGGCAAAGGTCAGCATACGCAATGCACGCCGCGACACTATCGACAAGCTCAAGAAGGGTATCAAGGACGGACTGCCTGAGGATGTCGAGAAGGATGCTGAGGCTGATATGCAGAAACTCCACGACAAGTATATCAAGAACGTTGAGGGACTCCTTGCCAAGAAGGAGGATGAGATTATGACTGTGTAGGGTGGAAATGACCGGTACAGTCATACGCAATACAGGAAGCTGGTACGTCGTCCGCACAGACGGAGGCCAGCTTTTCAATTCGAAGGTAAAGGGCAATTTCCGCATCAAGGGCATACGCAGTACCAACCCTGTTGCCGTGGGTGATGTCGTCGACATCATTCCATGCGAGGACGGTGAGACTGCGTTGATATGCTCCATTCATGACCGCCGCAACTATATTGTGCGCAAAGCCAGCAATCTTTCGAAGCAGAGCCATGTCATAGCGGCCAATGTTGACCTCGCTGCGCTTGTCGTCACTCTGCGCCACCCCGAGACGAGCACTACTTTTATAGACCGCTTTCTAGCAAGTGCCGAGGCGTATCGTGTACCTGTAGTTATCATCTTCAATAAGACGGACTTGCTTGATGTTGATGACAGGCGTCTCCTTGATATGTTTTGCACCCTTTACGAGGGTATCGGCTACAGATGCTTTCGTATATCTGCCTTGAACGGCGAGGGGCTTGAGTCTCTGTACGACGTGCTCTGTGGCAGGATTACGCTTTTCTCGGGCAATTCGGGAGTGGGCAAGAGCACTCTCCTTAATGCTCTTGTCCCGGGACTTGGGGCAAAGACGGCGGAGATTTCCGAGGCGCATGACACTGGTATGCACACCACTACCTTTTCCGAGATGTATGATCTTCCTGACCAGGGGCAGGGCTCGGCCATAATTGACACTCCGGGTATCAGGGGCTTTGGCACTTTCGATATGGAGCGGGCTGAGGTGGGGCATTACTTCCCCGAGATATTCAGGGTGTCGGCCGAGTGCCGTTTCGGAAACTGTACGCACACTCGCGAGCCGGGCTGCGCAGTGTTGCAGGCTTTGGATGAACACCGCATTGCACAGTCTCGCTATATGAGTTACCTCTCCATACTTGAGGATAAGGACGAGGATAAGTATAGGGGAAAGTTCTGAGCCTAAGATTTTATTCTCAAACCTCACATACTTTAATATTTCAGATTCAAACGATGAAGACATTAATCATAGGCAGCGGCCCTGCTGGATATACGGCTGCCATATATGCCAGCCGTAGCGGACTTGAACCGGTCTTGTACGAGGGCAACTTACCCGGAGGTCAGCTCACGCAGACTACCGAAGTGGACAATTTCCCAGGCTATCCTGAGGGGACAACGGGCAATGAACTCATGGAGGACTTGAGGGCTCAGGCGGAACGCCTTGGCGCTGACATACGCATGGGGGTGGTAACTAAGGTGAATTTTTCTCTCGACGGTACGTCTCCTCATCATGTCACTGTCGATGACGGTACCGAGTTGGACACGGATACCATCATCATCTCTACCGGTGCCTCTGCCAAGTATCTCGGGCTCGATGACGAGAAAAAGTATGCAGGTATGGGGGTGAGTGCGTGTGCGACCTGCGACGGGTTCTTCTATCGCAAGAAGACCGTAGCCGTAGTGGGCGGAGGAGATACGGCGTGTGAAGAGGCGCAATATCTTGCCACGCTTTGCAAGAAGGTATATATGATAGTACGTCGTGATGTGTTGCGTGCCTCAGAGGCGATGCAGCGTAAGGTCAGGGAGACGGACAATATTGAGATTCTGTGGAACACTCAGGTCAGGGGGCTCTACGGCACAGACGGGGTGGAAGGAGCTCATCTCTCCACAGGTCAGGACCTCGCTATCGACGGTCTGTTTCTCGCTATTGGGCATCACCCCAACAGTGATATTTTCCGCCCTGCTATAGAATGCGATGCTGAGGGCTACATCAAGGTCAAGCACCCCACTACCGAGACCAATATCCCCGGAGTGTTCGCTTGCGGCGATGTGGCAGACCCCATATATCGCCAGGCCATATCTGCCGCTGGCAGTGGTTGCCATGCTGCCATGGACGCACACAGATATTTGATGAACAAGGGTTGAGCCCGAATCGCTCATTGGCTGCTGAGTGTGGAAATTTACCCTGAATAGCTCATTAGCTGCTGAATATGGAAAGGGGCGAAGAAAAAATTAACCCGAATCGGTCTTTAGACTACTGTGTGCTAAGACCGATTCGGGTTTATGTTGTGACCTGCTGAGAGGGTATTACTTCATTATTGTGCAACCTGTGCAGGGCTTGAGTTGCTTGAAGAAGTCGTTGCCTTTATCGTCGACAAGGATGAAGGCTGGGAAATTCTCTACCTGAATCTTCCAAACGGCTTCCATGCCTATCTCCGGGAACTCGACGCATTCAATTGACTTGATGGAGCTTTGGCTCAGGACTGCGGCTACACCGCCGATTGTGCCGAGGTAGAAGCCTCCGTATTTCTTGCAGGCGTCGGTGACTTGCTGTGAGCGGTTACCCTTGGCTATCATTACAAGGGAGCCTCCTGCTGCCTGGAATTCGTCTACGTATGGATCCATGCGTCCTGCTGTGGTGGGACCCATTGAGCCGCAGGGGTAGCCTTCGGGGGTTTTGGCAGGGCCTGCGTAGAGTACTGGGTGGTCTTTAAGGTATTGTGGCATAGGCTCGCCGGCATCGAGACGTGCCTTGATCTTGGCGTGAGCGATGTCGCGTGCCACGATGATGGTGCCGCGGAGGTTGACTCGTGTAGATACGGGGTATTTGGTGAGCTCGGCGCGTACGGCATCGATGCCTTGGTCGAGGTCTATTTCTATGCTGTTAGCTCCTTCGCCGGGTTTTGCGTATTGCTCGGGAATGAGTTCGCCTGGGTTGGAGTCCATCTTTTCTATCCAGATACCGTCTTGGTTGATTTTGGCCTTGATGTTGCGGTCTGCCGAGCAGCTTACGCCCATGCCTACGGGGAGTGAGGCTCCGTGACGTGGCAGTCGTATGACGCGGATATCGTGGGCGAGGTATTTGCCTCCGAACTGTGCGCCGAGACCGATCTCGTAGACTTTCTTTAGCAGTTTCTCTTCGAGGTCAAGGTCGCGGAATGCGCGTCCTGTTTCATCACCGGTGGTGGGGAGGTTGTCGTAGTACTTGATTGATCCGAGTTTGACGGTGAGGAGGTTCTTTTCGGCACTTGTGCCACCGATGACTACGCAGATGTGGTAGGGTGGGCAGGCTGCTGTGCCAAAGTGCTTGATTTCCTCTACGAGCCATGGGAGCAGAGTGCTCTCGTTCTGGATGAGTGCTTTGGTCATGGGGTAGAAGTAGGTCTTGTTGGCCGAACCGCCGCCTTTGGCGACGCAGATGAAGCGGTATTCGGCTCCTTCGGTGGCTTCGATGTCTATCTGGGCCGGGAGGTTGCACTTGGTGTTGACCTCGTCATACATGGTGAGAGGCGCGTTTTGTGAGTAGCGCAGATTGTCTTGGGTGAAGGTGTTGTAGACTCCGCGTGAAAGGGCTTCCTCGTCGTCGAACCCTGTCCATACTTGCTGGCCTTTTTCGGCGTGGATGATGGCGGTGCCTGTGTCCTGACAGAATGGAAGTATGCCTTTGGCCGCTGTCTCGGCGTTGCGCAGGAACTGGAGTGCCACGTACTTGTCGTTTTCTGTGGCTTCGGGGTCGCGGAGGATTTTGGCCACCATCTCGTTGTGTTCGCGGCGCAGCATGAATTCTACGTCGTGGAAGCATTGTTGGGCTAGCTTGGTGAGGGCTTGAGGGCTCACCTTGAGAATCTTGTGTCCTTCAAACTCGCTGACGGTGACTCCTTCCTTGGTCAGCAGGTAATACTCTGTCTTGTCTTCGCCCTTTTGAAACATTGGGGCGTACTTGAATTCTACGTTTGCCATAGTATTATTTTTCAAAATGTTGGTAATCCTTGGTGTTGCGCCATGCTCCGCCCCATCTGAATCCGTGTTTTACGAAAAGACGGTAGCAGAGGTCGTCGCGGGTGATGACGCCGGTGCCTTGGCGCTTGTGGGCATAGGGGGCTCCGTTGCGGGGCGAGATTTCTCCTGTGCGCAACTTGACGCAGGGGTTGAGACGCGGGTTGATATCGACGGCCATGCCTGTGGCGTGTTTTGAAAGACGCTGTGTGCCTGCTATGGTGCGGTAACAGTAGCAGGATGTGTTGTTGGCAGACATGGATGCTTTGTCGTCGTTGTCGTATTCCTGGATAGGGCGCATTCGTTCGATGGGGTAGTGGGCTTTGTAAAGCTCGCGGAAGATGTCGACGAGGTCCTCGGCGATGGCTTCGTTGCAGATGAGCTCGCCGATGTGTTCCTTGCCTTGAAAATCGTAGTGTGAGAGATGGAGGTGGCGCAGGTGTGGCTTGCCTTCCTCCGGGCTGATGGTGAAGGTCTGCCCCCATGAGCATAGGGCGAGGGTGGCTGACAGTATGGCGCAGATGGCTCGGGTCTTTTCCAAAATCGTTATGCTGTTTCGTCGTTTTCTATTTGGAGCAGACGTTTGTAGTAGCTCCATATCAAGGTGGTGAGAGGGAGGGCGATGATGAGCCCGATGATGCCTAAAAGGGAACCCCATACGGAGAGGGAGAGCAGTATGATGGCGGGTTTGAGCCCCATGACCTTGCCCATGATGCGCGGGGTGAGTATGAGGTCTTGTATGAGTTGCACGACGGCGAATACTATGAGGGCGAGGAGCATTATCCACCAGAAACTCTGACCTGTGTCGCGGGCTTCGAGCAGGGCGAGGAATATGGTGGGCACAAAGCCTATGAGCTGCATGTAGGGTACCATGTTGAGTAGTCCTATGAACAATCCCAGACCAATGGCCATCGGAAACCCTATGATGCTGAATCCTATGCTGAAGAGTATGCCGACGATGAGGGCTATGAGTGACTGTCCGCGGAAGTAGGCGTTCATGCCGTGCTTGACGTCGCCTACGATGCTCGTGGCCAGAGGACGTTGCTTTTTGGGGATGAGATATTGCCACTCGTGGGCTATCTTCTCGTAGTCTATGAGTATAAAGAAGAGGTAGAGCATGACCATCATGAAGTTGACGACGTACATGAGTAGACCCATGGTCTGCGAGAGCAGGCTCCATGCTTGTTGGAGACAGATGCTGACGGCATCGATGAGGTTCTTGTTCTGCATCATGTCTACCCAGTCCATTTCTGAAAGCACTCTGTCGGTGAACTGGTTGATTTCTGCCGCTATGTATGGGTCGTTGAGGTACATGGTGGCGTAGTGCACAAGGTCATCGGCGAGCGATTTGGACTGTTCTATGGCGTGTGGGAGGGTGATGACCACAAAGGCTACGATGACACCTATGATGAGGGCGAGTGCTACGATGATGCTGAGTATGCGGAAGCGCAGGCGACACTTGGTTTCGAGGAAATGTACGAGGGGATACATGAGGTAGGCTAACAGCCAGGCTACGAAGAATGGCCATAGTACGCTGCTCAGTGCTTTGAGCAGGAAGTATATACCGAGGATGGCTGCTGCGATGAGACCACCCCGTACGAAGCGGTCAAAGGTTATCTTTTGGTTGAGCATCGTCGTATTTTTCGAACAGGAAATCGTTGTAGGGGTATTTCTGTACGTGCATCTCGCGTACCTTGTTGTAGAGTACCTGACGTAGGGTGTCGTAGTTGGTCTTCTCTTTGGCTGAGATGAAGAGGCACTCGCCACTGAGGCGTGTCATCCATGAGTGGATAAGGTCATCGAGCGAGACGTTGTCGCGAGTGGCTGGAGTGAGGTCGTCTTCGTCTTTTGGGGTCCAACGGTAGGCATCAACTTTGTTGAAGATGATCATGGAGGGTTTGTCGGCACAGCCGAGGTCTGCAAGGGTTTTCTCCACGACGTGTATCTGGTCTTCGAACTCGGGGTGTGAGATGTCTACGATGTGGAGCAGGAGGTCTGCTTCGCGTACTTCGTCGAGGGTGGACTTGAAGGATTCTACGAGGTCGTGGGGCAGTTTGCGTATGAATCCCACTGTGTCGGAGAGGAGAAAGGGCAGGTTGTCTACGATGACTTTGCGCACTGTGGTGTCGAGGGTGGCAAAAAGCTTGTTCTCGGCAAAGACATCACTCTTGGACAAGAGGTTCATCAGCGTGGACTTGCCTACGTTGGTATAGCCTACGAGGGCAACGCGTATCATGCGTCCGCGGTTGCCGCGTTGTGTGGATTTCTGGCGGTCTATGTCGGCAAGGCGTTGCTTGAGGAGCGACATTCTGTTCAGTATGATGCGGCGGTCCATCTCTAACTGTGTCTCTCCGGGACCGCGCAGACCTACTGAGCCGCCTCGCTGGCGCTCGAGGTGAGTCCATAATCTCTGGAGTCTCGGCAGCATGTAGCGGTATTGGGCCAGTTCCACTTGGGTCTTGGCGTTGGCTGTCTGGGCTCGCATAGCGAAGATGTCGAGTATGAGCGATGTGCGGTCGAGTATCTTCACTTTGAGCTCGGACTCTATGTTGCGCAGTTGCTTTGCCGAGAGCTCGTCGTCGAAGATGACCATGGATATCATGTTTCCGGCGTCTTCTTCGTCGCATATCCATTTGCGTATCTCCTGGAGTTTGCCAATGCCTAAGTATGTGACACTGTTTGGGCCGTTCAGACGCTGGGTGAAGCGTTTGACTGTACGTGCTCCTGCTGTTTCTGCCAGAAACTGGAGCTCGTCGAGGTATTCTGTGGTTTTGCGCTCGTCTTGCTGGGGAGTAATAAGTCCCACGAGGGCACAGGTCTCCTCCTGTGCTTCTATGGGGGCGTTGCTCACTACCTTAGACATTCCGTCTTCGAAAGGCAGGCTACTGCGAGATGAGTTGTAATGTTTGCTTCGGCTTGTCTTCATTGGAGGCTATTTGACCTGCATGACGAGGTATTTGCTTACACTCCAGAACTTGGCAGGATTGGTGATTTTCAGCTCACACTGCCCGTTGGCATCTTTGACGATGGTATACGAGTCTGAAGGGTGTGTGGTGAGCAGATGTGCAGACTTGCTGTATGTCTTGATTTCCTTGGTTTGGCGTATGTCTATCTTGGTGAAGTAGTCTTTGTTGAACTTGGCGTCTTTTAGCACTTCGCCGTTTTTCAGTATACCTTCGCTTTTGAGTTCGCTCTTTGTGCCGTAAACGAACCATGCCGTGTTGAGGTCTTTCTCTTGTTCGGCAATGGCGCTGGCTTGCTCTTGGGTTTTGGCTGAGAGCTTGTTGACGTCATTGTTGAGGTTGGTGATTTCGTGATCTTGCCTGAGTATCGTGGAGTCTTTGTCGGCTATTTTGGCTTCGAGTTCCTGTATGCGCTGGGCTTGTGCCGAAATCTGTGCCTGTAGGCCGTCTATCATTTTCTGTAGCTTCTCGGAGTTGTGGTTGCCGGCGCGTACTTTCTGCTTCAACTGCTCTATCAAGTCGCGGTTTTGCTCCATGGCTTCGCGGATATACTCCATGTTGTCGCGTATGACTGCGCGGTCTGACGAGCCTTCGACCGAGCCGTCTGCGATGGTCACGCGTCCTTCTGCTTCGCTGATGCGTCGTATGCCGTCTTGAATTTCTGCCATGGTGGCCATGATGTCGTTAAGCTCGTTGTCCTTGCCATCAATGATGGCCTGCAGTGAGTCTCTTTGCTGTTTCATGCGGTCTTCTCCTGTGTTGGGCTTATTGCCACATGCGCATAGTGTCAATACACTTACGATGATAAACAATGTCTGTTTCATATTGCCTATTGTTTTTTAGTCGTTGATTTTATTGTTGTTTATTCCTGCAACTCTGATTCTTGCATCTCTGATTCCTGACGTTTCTGGCGGTATTTGCTGAAATGTCTTTTTTCGTCGTTATTTCTGTCTGAAGATCTGTCAGGGGCTTTGGATACAGTAGATTCATGGACGCCATCTACTACTATTACAAATTCTCCTCGTGGCTCGTTGGTATGGAAATGTTGCAGCACCTGACTGAGTGTCCCTCTGACGCTTTGCTCGTGTACTTTGCTTATCTCGCGACATACGCTACACTCTCGTTCCTCGCCAAACATGTCGATAAACTGTTCCAAGGTTTTCTGTATGCGATGTGGGCTTTCATAAAATATCATGGTGCGTGTCTCGGATTTCAGTGCCTCTATGCGGCTCATACGCCCCTTCTTCTGGGGGAGGAAACCCTCAAAGCAGAATCTGTCACAGGGCAGACCGCTACTGACCAGGGCTGGGACAAAGGCCGTAGCACCAGGCAGAGTGATGACCTCAATGCCCTCGGCTATTGCCTGACGAGCTACGAGAAAGCCCGGGTCGCTGATGCCTGGCGTCCCGGCATCGCTTACTACAGCGATCACTTCGCCGCCCTTGAGTCGTTCCACGACCGAGCCTACGGTCTGGTGTTCGTTGAATTTGTGGTACGACATCATGGGTTTGTGTATGTCGAAGTGGCGGAGCAGATTGCCGCTCGTGCGTGTGTCTTCTGCCAAGATGAGGTCACACTCGCGCAGTATTCTTAGGGCGCGGGTGGTTATGTCTTCGAGGTTGCCTACGGGCGTAGGTACTAAATACAATATTCCCATAACGCTCGCAAAGTTATACATATTTATCGAAAACCACTACTCCAAGAGAATTATTTTTTATTAAACATCACTAATTCCTGTACATATAGTGGTGCGGATGCTTGATAATAGAGCTCTTATTCGTATATTTGCAGAGCAATTATGAGAAACGTTACCAATACACACGGTGAGATGATGCACCGTGGCCGCATTGAGGTGATATGCGGTTCGATGTTTTCGGGCAAGACGGAGGAGTTGATACGCCGTTTGAAGCGTGCGAAGTTTGCGCGTCAAAAGGTCGAGATATTCAAGCCGTCGATGGATGTACGATATAGCGAAGAGGAGGTGGTGTCACATGAGGGCAACGCCATATCCAGTACTCCTGTTGATTCGAGCGCAAGTATATTGCTGCTCGGTTCTGATGTAGACGTTGTAGGCATCGACGAAGCTCAGTTCTTTGACGAGCATATAGTTGAGGTATGCAATACTTTGGCCAACAACGGGACGCGTGTGATTGTCGCAGGGCTTGACCTTGACTTCAAAGGGCAGCCTTTCGGGCCTATGCCAAAGCTTCTGTCCATTGCTGACGAGGTGACCAAAGTTCATGCTATTTGTGTGAGGTGTGGGGCTTTGGCTTACATCTCGCATCGCTTGGTCGACGTTGAAAAACAGGTGCTCTTGGGAGAGAAGATGGAGTATGAGCCTCTCTGCCGAGAGTGTTATTTAGCTGCCACGAAGACGTAGCATGCGATAAAAAATAAAAAAACTGTTACATAATGTGTGTTATTTCAAATTAAATCACTACCTTTGCAATCGATAAGGCTGCCCAGATGGTGGAATCGGTAGACACGAGGGACTTAAAATCCCTTGGCCATTGCGGCCGTACGGGTTCGAGTCCCGTTCCGGGCACAAATGTTTTTACTAAGATCGGACATTAGACTGTTATCTACGTAACACTAATGACCGATTTCTTTTATATACGATGTCTTTATTTCGATAAACTCGGCTCACCCGATAAACTAGTTTATGGTGCGGTAGACATTTACCTGTCAGAGAATGTGTGAATGCGGTGTAAAAATCATTGTTTGGTGATTGCTACCAGCCCCATGGTCATGCGCCAGTTTATTTCGATGCATGGATTTATTACGCCATCGGGGGTGAGGAGCATATCAACTCCTACGGGGCCTTTGTACCATGGCGCCATCTGTGGGAGCCTTTCGATGTAGTATCTGCGAATGGCCGTCAGGGTTTGGGCTTGGTCTGGGTGTGAGGACAGGAGTGTCCGTGTCTTCTCGTCTTCGGGACCTGTGTGGTTGCTGATGTAGTGTCCGTGCGGGTCGGTGTCGAAGACCGAGAGTCCGAGGTAGGTGCATGTGCCCAGTCCGTCGAGGGCAAATTCCATGGCGAAGTCGCGCTCGCGTTGCATCTTGCGTTCTATCGTGACGCATCCTTGCTGTCTGAGTGTACGCTTTGCCCATTGATGCCAGTTGGGATTGTCGGTGGTCATGAGTCCTTTGCCGCTTGAACTCCAGGGTGATTTCATGATGTAGGTGCGGCCTGTATGTTCCTGGGCGAGTATGCTCTCAATCTCATCGATGGTGTGGCAGGCATAGGTTTCGAGGCCTAATTCTGTTTGTATGGCTACGGTGGTCTCGCGGCTCGACAGGGTGCGCAGTTGGGTGAGCCTTGTGTCGGAGGGCATGAGGCCACGTGGCACTCCTGCTTGCTCCAGTTCGTGGACGATGGCTTTCGACCAGCCCCAGGGGCATATCACGATGTCGGAATAGTCGGTGATGCCATAATCTTTGAAGGGAGTCTCGCCGTCCCACACGATGTCATCGGGGGCTGCCCACTTGTAGGGCAGACGCCAGTTGCGCTTGCGGTATGCGCGTATGTTGGCAGGGGCGGTGTAGCCTCGGCGGCCGTCGGCGAGGGCCATATCGTTTTCGGGGTTGAAGATGTGTATGCGCATTTTGTCGGTATAGGATGCAAAGTTACGTGTTTTTCTGAGAAAAATGGTTTGAAGCGGGTTTATTTGAAATTTAATTGCTATTTTTGTAGTCAAATATGTGTTATTTTTAGTAACTGACATTATTCTTTCGACTATATGATTGACTGCTTTATTCCTTGGATTGATAGTGTGCAGGGTGGTGATACGGAGCGTGAACTAAAGGCTGACGCGCTCGTGGAAAATGTGTTTCATCTGGAGGAAGGCGTGGGCAATACGCGTTCTATTCGAGACATCGCTGAGCGTGCCTCGGCTCCGTATGTGCTCATCTATACCAAATATGACAGGCTTAGGCTGGGGTATCATGCTCTGAAGAGAATGATTACGGTGGCTCGCGATAGCGATGCCCTGATGATTTATGCTGATCATTATATCATTCTCCCCGATGGCCGCAGGCAGGTTATGCCTCTCATTGACTATCAAGAGGGTAGCGTCAGGGACGATTTTCAAATGGGTGGGGTCTTGCTTGTGCGTACTGCGGAGCTTAAGGAGTATGCTGCCCAGGAGCGTCTACATCGCTACAAGTATGCCGCCCTCTATGACCTTCGCCTTTGGCTGAGTCGCCGCAAATTGCCTGTGCACGTGCGTGAAATCCTGTATACTGAGGTGGAGATGGATACGCGCTTGTCGGGGCAGAAACAGTTTGACTACGTCGATGTGAGAAACCGTAGCCGTCAGGTCGAGATGGAGAGGGCTTGTACGCGTCATCTCAGGGCAATAAATGCTTTTCTGCACCCTAAGGAGTTTGACGTAATCAGATTTGCTGACGATGATGATTTTGCGGTAGAGGCTACTGTGGTCATCCCTGTGCGTGACCGTGCGCGTACGATTGCCGATGCTATCAAAAGTGTGTTGGGGCAGCAGACTTCGTTTGCCTTTAATCTCATGGTAGTGGACAATGGCAGTACTGACGGTACGACTGAGATTATAGACGGGTTTGCTGACGACGAGCGTGTCATACATATTGTCCCGGAGCGTGATGACTTAGGTATCGGGGGATGCTGGAACCTTGCCGTGCATGATGCACGTGTGGGGCGCTTTGTGGTGCAACTTGACAGTGATGACCTGTATAGCGGGACGGATACGCTGCAGAGGATTGTGGACAAATTTTACGAGGAGAATGCGGCTATGGTCATAGGTTCGTACAGGATGTGTGACTTCCAGCTTGAGACCTTGCCTCCAGGGCTGATAGACCACAAGGAGTGGACGGCTCAGAATGGGCGTAACAATGCTCTTCGTATAAATGGGCTTGGCGCACCTCGCGCTTTCTATACTCCGGTCTTGCGTGAAATTGAGATTCCCAATACGAGTTATGGCGAAGACTATGCTTTGGGGTTGATGATAAGCAGGCACTACCGTATCGGACGTATTTATGATGAATTGTATTTGTGTCGCCGTTGGGAGGGCAATAGCGACGCTGCCCTGAGTCAGGACAAAATCAATGCGAACAATCTGTATAAGGATAGTCTGCGTACTCACGAGATTGAGGCCCGAAGGGCTTTGAATGCTATCTGGCAACACAAGATGTGTGAGGAGGAGGTTGATGCTTTTTTTGACAGTCAGCTGAAAGAGTGGACTGAGGCGGCCGAGAGGTATGCTGCGTTGGAGGGGGTGAAGACGAGACTGCTCTCTCCGCAGTGTGAGGCTCACGACGATGGCGTGGGGGAAACGGGCGGTAACGGTGCGGAAATCTGTGTGCAATGGAATCCTGCACGAATGGTGTCGACGGGGGCGAAGATTGAAAAGGCAGCTCTCGCCAAGCGTCCTTGCTTCCTCTGCGACCAAAACAGGCCTAAGGAGCAGCGTGCCTTGATGGTGGAGAAACACTATCAGGTGCTGGTCAATCCATTCCCGATATTGCCCCGACATTTCACCATCTCCGCGCGCCGTCATACATCGCAAAGTATATGGTCGCACTTCACGGCTATGCGTAGTATGGCTTGGGCTTTGAGGGGGCAGATAGTGTTTTACAATGGGCCTGTGTGTGGGGCTTCGTGTCCGGATCACATGCATCTGCAGTCAGGTAGTCGTGGTGTTGTACCCATAGAGCGTGACTGGCGCAGGTATGAGACTCAGTTGCGCAAGATTTATCCGCTCACCAGGGCTCAGACGGTGGATATGCAAGAGGCTGGCAATACCAGTGACCGCTGCGGACTGTTTGTGCTTGAATCGTATGTGTGTCCGGTGTTTGTCATTCGCAGTCTTCCCTCGGACGCGGACAGTATCCTGTGCCAGCGTCTGTATAAGGCCCTGCCTGTAGTGGGCGAGGAGTATGAGCCTCGTATGAATCTCATCTGTTGGCGTCAGGAGGGAGTCATGGGGCGTGAGGACGAATTGGTCACGCTCATTTTCCCTCGCGCGAAACACAGGCCTGACTGCTACTATGCCGAGGAAGGGAAAGGGCGTCTGACGGTATCTCCGGGGGCTTTGGATATGGGAGGACTGATCATTACGCCTCGTGAGGAGGACTTTGGTGGTCTTACGTATGAGCGTGCTGCTGAGATACTCAGGGAAGTGACGATGAGTTGGCAGGAGTTGCAGCCCATAATTGATGCTGTGACCGACGCGCCTCTCCCTAAAGACGGGGCTGGCACCGATGCGCCTGAATCGGCATCGAGGCAAACTCATGAGGTCAATGTGGGCATAATGAGCGGTGATGATATTAGTTTTACCATTAACGGCAAATATTCTGCAAAGGGGCATGTTGTCTCAGGATTTCAGCAGGTGGTGCTTGAGGAGGGTTCGTTGCGATGGCAGGGACAGTTGTATCGCAATCTCACGTTCCGCCCTGTGACGGACGGGGGCGGCGACGGAGTGGAGCCTACGTTTAGCCTGCATGGGGTGACCATTGGGGTGAAGTTCCATTGGGAAAGGCAGGAGACGCAGACGTTCAGGGGCGTGTTGCGCCTTGTGGTAGACGAGGACAAGATTGTGGCAATCAATCAGCTCGATGTCGAAGACTATCTCGCCAGTGTCATATCGAGCGAGATGAAAGAGACGTGTTCGCTGGAGTTCCTAAAGGCTGCTGCGGTCATCTCGCGAAGCTGGCTTTATGCCCAGATAGAAAAACGCAGACACGTAGGGGATAAGCCTCAGTTCTTTGCCTTTACCAAGAATGACAACGAAATAATCCGTTGGTATGACCGTGAGGACCACACTATATTTGATGTTTGTGCCGACGACCATTGCCAGCGCTATCAGGGTGTGACGCGTGCTACCCGCAGTGAGGTGCGCGAGGCTGTCGAGGCAACGCGCGGTCAGATTATGGTGTGTGGCGACGAGATTGTCGATGCACGTTTTTCAAAGTGTTGTGGAGGGCGTACCGAAGAGTTCAGCTACGCTTGGGAGAATGTCTCCAAGCCGTATCTGCGCAGCGTGGAGGACCCGTATTGCAATACCTCTGACGAGGAAGTGTTGCGCCAGGTGCTTAACGACTACGACCTCGAGACCCGCAACTTTTACCGTTGGGACGTGCGTCTTGGTCAGGGTGAGCTGCACGACTTGCTACTCGAGAGGTTGAAGACAGACTTTGGCGTCATTCTCGATATGGAGGTGGTGGAGCGCGGTCCGGGCTATCATATCAGCAAACTTAAGATAAAGGGAACTCTGCGCTCTCTGACCATCGGCAAAGAACTGGAAATACGTCGGGCTCTAAGTAAGACGCATCTCTTCTCAAGTGCGTTTGACATTGAGAAAATACCTACTGCAGAGGGTGCGAAAGGGCCTGATTTTGTCTTGCACGGACGCGGATGGGGACATGGCGTGGGTATGTGTCAGATAGGAGCTGCCGTCATGGGGCATCAGGGCAAGACGTACAGGGAGATATTGCAACATTACTATACGGGCATAGAGATAACTGATGTGTCAAATCACGTCTAACTGAAACAAAACGATGAAACAGAAGGTCATTTTAGTGGAAAATCTTGAGCGTGAACTCACGGCAGCAATAAACGAAGTACCTCATGACAAACTCTTTGTACTGACAGACACGACTACGGTGCAGCTGTGCTGGCCGCTCGTAAAGAAGTTTGAGTGTATGCGTGGAGCCATGATGATAACCATAGGCTCTACTGACGAGGCAAAGAACCTCAATTCTCTTGCCGAGGTCTGGGCCGCGTTGCAGCTTGGGGGGGCGTCGCGTCACTCCCTGCTCGTCAACCTCGGGGGTGGCATGGTGACTGACTTGGGAGGCTTCGCCGCCAGCACTTTCAAGCGTGGCATAGCCTATATCAATATCCCCACAACGCTGCTGTCGCAAGTAGATGCTTCTGTGGGGGGAAAGACGGGCATCAACTTCGGTGGCCTAAAGAATGAGATAGGGGTCTTCAATTGTGCCGAGAGCGTGCTCCTCTCGGGAGAGTTCCTGCGAACGCTGGACAGTGAGAACATCCTCTCGGGCTATGCCGAGATGCTCAAGCATGGTCTGCTTGACAAGTGCGAACACCTGACGAGCCTCCTTGCTTTTGACATCGAGAATCCTGATTATGCAAAGCTCGTGGGTATGGTGGGGGAGAGCGTGGCTGTCAAGGAGGGTGTCGTTACGGCCGACCCTACCGAGAAGGGTATACGCAAGGCCTTGAACTTGGGGCACACCGTAGGGCACGCCATCGAGAGTCTTGCCCTCAGGGAGAAACGCACCGTGCTCCATGGCTACGCAGTGGCGTGGGGAATAGTGATGGAACTGTATCTCAGCGTGCGCAAATGCGGATTCCCGAGCGATGTGTTTCATCAGATTGAGACCTTTGTCAAGGAGCATTACGGACGTTTCGGCTATGAGTGCAAGCACTACAACGAGCTTTATGAGCTGATGACTCACGACAAGAAGAATCAGGGTGGTATAATCAACTTTACCCTCATGGGTGGTGTGGGCGACATACGCATCAATCAGTCTGCCACAAAGGCCGAGATAGAGGAGATGCTCGATTATTATCGGGAAAACTGAGTCTGCCGCGTTTTTTTTGCGCCAGGGGCATTAAACCTTGGCAGGAATATTTCGTCAAACGTGATGGAAAGGAAACCGGACTGATTAACCAACTTGATATTTTTTATGCGAAAAGCCTTACTACTCATCGTCATGCTGGGTACAGCCACTATGGCCCTGGCGCAGAAGATTGTCCTCACAGGCAAGATAGTCGAACAAGGCAGCAACGAGCCTCTCATAGGAGCGACTGCCGTATTGCTCACCCCAAAAGACAGCACTCAAGTGAGTGGAGCCGCGGCGATGAATGACGGGGCTTTCCGTATGCCTCCGGTCAAGGCCGGCAGTTATATACTGCGTGTCAGCTATATCGGTTACAAGCCTCATTTTCGCAATGTGGCGCTGACCAAGTCTGAGAATCTCGGCACGATAGAGCTCAGAGAGGATTCTCGACTGATGAAGGAGGCTCTTGTAGTAGAGCGTCTGGCGCAGGTCGAGATGAAGGCTGATACATTCGTCTACAATGCCGATGCCTTCAGAGTGCCTGAGGGGGCCGTGCTTGAAGAGCTCGTAAAAAAACTGCCAGGTGTCGAGGTGGAAGACGACGGTACCATCAAGGTCAACGGCAAGGAGGTGAAGAAGATACTCGTAGACGGCAAGGAGTTTTTTGACAATGACACGAAGATGTCGATGAAGAACCTCCCTACGAAGATGGTCAAGAAAATCAAGGCTTACGACAAGAAGAGTGATTACAGTCGTGTGACGGGTATTGACGACGGCGAAGATGAGACTGTGCTTGACCTGAGTGTCAAAAAGGGAATGAAGGAGGGCTGGATTGTAAATCTCGACGGCGGTTATGGTACGAAGGACCGCTATACTGTCAAGGCTAATGTCAATCGTTTTTTGGATCATCAGCAGTTTTCGCTCATTGCCAGCGTGAACAATGTCAACGACCAGAGTATGCCCGGAGGAGGCCGTATGGGGGGCGGCGGAGGCAGCGGCATCGTGACGAGCCAAATGGGGGGAGCCAACTTTGCATGGGAGAATGGCAAGCCTGACTACAGTGCCGGTCTGTTGCGCATGGGAGGCAGTGCATTCTTTCGTCGAACATCGAGCAACAGCTGGAGCAAGACATCAAGCCAGACTTTTCTTCAAGACGGCAGCAGCACATGGACCAACTCCATTTCTGAAGGCAATACAATCAATATGAATCTGCGTGCTCATTTCCGTCTGGAGTGGATGCCAGATTCGATGACAAACATCATATTCCGTCCGAATTACACCTATACCAAGGGCAGGAGCAACAGTACAGGCGAGTCCATGACTTATGATGAAGACCCATACGAATACATGTCTGACCCCCTGACTCAGACCATGGCGGGCGAGGAACTATGGGACAGTGAGCGTGGGAGGCATACTCTGGCGAATGATACGTATGAGGCTTTCGTTGTCAATCACAGCCTTTCCGAGTCCCTGTCGCGCAGTTTCAGTCATAACGCCAATGCCAATCTTCAAGTCAATCGACGTCTGTACGTGCCTGGGCGTAACATTACCTTCAACTTGAGTGGAGGCTACTCGACCTCGGGGAGCGATGCGTGGAGCATCAATGATGTGTATTATTATAAAAATACAGGTTCTCGCGGCTCTTCACCCCGCGTGTATACCAACCGTTTCAGCCAGAGCCCCTCTACTTCGTGGAATGTGCAGCCCCGTATCAGCTATACCGAGCCCCTGACGAAGTATATGAATCTCCAGCTCTCATACCAGTTCCAGTATCGCTACAATAATGGAGACCGCAATGTGTATAGCCTTGACTCGCTTCTGTACAAGTGGTATGGCGAAGATTATCGGTATACGGAGGCAGACCTTGCCAATCTTCGCGAGCTGTATATGGGGCAAGTGCCAGGCTATGAAGTGCTTGATGAAGTCAAGAATTGGGAAAATTCGCAGTATTCGGTATATAACGAGTACAATCACAACGCTCAGGCCATGCTGCGCTACACGCGCAAGTTTGAGAACAAGCAAGAGTTGCGCTTTAATGCAGGAATCAGTTTCCAGCCCCAGCGCACAGACCTCGACTACAAGAAAAATACCGTAGACACAGCTATCGTGCGCAATGTGTACAACTGGGCACCCCGTCTCAATGTGCGCTGGAAGATTTCACAGACGAGCCAGCTACGCGCAAACTATCGCGGCAGTATGCAGCAGCCGAGCATGGTCAACCTGATTGAGGTACTTGACAATACCAACCTGCAAAACGTGAGCATAGGCAACTCTGGCCTGGAAAGTAGCTGGAACGATTATTTCGGCATCAATTATAACGACTACCTTACAGACAAGCAGATGGGGTGGGCTGTGAATGCTAAATACAACCAGACACAGCGCAGTATCTCGACCGCCACCATTTATGACAGCAATACAGGCAATCGCTACACACGCCCCATGAATGTCAACGGCAACTGGAGCATTGAAGGAAATCTCATGTTCAACACCGCCTTAGACAGCAAGAAGCATTGGAGTGTCCATGCCAATACAGGCATCAACCACACCAACAAAGTCGGCTATATCTCAAATCGTATTGACGTGCTCAACATACTCGGCACATCAGGCAGCACTACCACCAATCTCAACAACATCACGCTCGACGACATGCATATCCTGTTTGACAACGCTCTCGAGCGCGGACTACTCGCTACGGCTACTACCAAGACTACTACTTTGCGTCAGTATCTTCGTGGAAATTATCGCACGGAATGGGGTGAGAGCGGCTCGCTCGAAGCAGGCATAAATGGAGGTTTCGATTATATGCATGCCCGCAATGCTGTGCAAAGCACGGGCAATATGGACACGTGGAACTTCAACTATGGAGCCAACTTTATTATCAATCTTCCCTTTGGCATGAGTATCAGTACGGACATTGGCCCAAATTATCGCAGGGGATATTCAGACGCGAGCATGAATACTACGGAGGTGATATGGAATGCCCAGATTTCGCAGTCTTTCCTCAAAAAGCGTGCCCTCACTATCACGGCTCAGGCCTTTGACCTCTTGCAGCAGCGCAGCAATATCTCTCGCGCTATCTCGGCGACGATGCGTAGCGACACTTATACCAATGCCATCAATTCCTACTTTATGTTTAAGGTCAGCTATCGTCTCAATCTCACAGGAAATAAGGAGGCTCGTTCAGGAATGCGCGGCCCCGGCTTTGGCGGTGAACGCCCTGAAAGGGGACGTCCAGAGGGAGGTCGTCCTGGAGGAGGATTCGGTGGAGCAGGGCGTATGTAAGAGTTTTTTGGGGTCTCTGAGTACTTTATAAAAGTTCTTTAGTTCAGAGACTTTATAAAAGTTCTTTGGCTCAGAGGACTTTATAAAAGTTCTTTAGTTCAGAGGACTTTATAAGAGTTTTTTGGCTCAGAGTACTTTATAAGAGTTCTTTAGTTCAGAGGACTTTACAAAAGTTTTTTGGCTCAGAGTACTTTATAAGAGTTCTTTAGTTCAGAGTACTATATAAGAACTTTTGGGGCTCAGAGGACTTTACAAGAGTTCTTTAGTTCAGAGTACTTTATAAGAGTTCTTTGGCTCAGAGGACTATATAAGAGCTTTTGGGGCTCAGAGGACTTTACAAGAGTTCTTTGGCGATTCAGAGCATACATAGGAGGCCTTGGCGGCTCAGAGCGTACAATCAAGTTTATTGAAACAGCGTGAAGTTTACGCTACCATAGACACGGCGTTCTACGAAGCGT